>NZ_JBPKJK010000135.1:0-25290 GCF_051756985.1 Saccharothrix sabaoui | reverse complement strand
GTGGTCGGCCCGGTGGTCGGGCCGGTCCGGCGAGCCCGGTGCTCGGGCCCGCCGGTCGTCCGCCGGTCGTCCGGCGGGTTCCTACCAGCCGGCGGGCAGCGGCCGTCCCTCGGCGAAGCCCGCGGCGCTCTGGACACCCAGCACGGCCCGCTCGTGGAACTCCTCCACGGTCTGCGCGCCCGCGTACGTGCAGGCCGAGCGGACACCCGCGGTGATCGAGTCCAGCAGGTCCTCCACACCGGGGCGGAGCGGGTCGAGCCGCATCCGCGACGTGGAGATGCCCTCCTCGAACAGGCCCTTCTTCGCCCGGTCGAACGCGCCGTCCGTGCGGGTCCGTGCGCTGACGGCGCGCTTCGACGCCATGCCGAACGACTCCTTGTAGAGCCGGCCCTGCTCGTCGCGCTGGAGGTCGCCGGGCGACTCGTAGGTGCCCGCGAACCAGGACCCGACCATGACGCTCGCCGCGCCCGCCGCCAGCGCGAGGGCCACGTCCCGGGGGTGCCGCACGCCGCCGTCGGCCCACACGTGCCTGCCGAGCCGGCGCGCCTCGGCCGCGCACTCCGCGACCGCCGAGAACTGCGGCCGGCCCACGCCGGTCATCATCCGCGTCGTGCACATCGCGCCCGGCCCGACACCGACCTTCACGATGTCCGCGCCCGCCTCGACCAGGTCGCGCACGCCCTCCGCGGTCACCACGTTGCCCGCCACCACCGGCACCTCGGGCCCGGCCTCGCGGACCGCCTTCAGCGCGGCGACCATCTTCTCCTGGTGGCCGTGCGCGGTGTCGACGACCAGCACGTCCACGCCCGCCGCCAGCAGCCGCTCGGCCTTGGCCGTCACGTCGCCGTTCACGCCGACCGCCGCGGCCACCCGCAGCCTGCCGCCCGCGTCCAGCGCCGGCGCGTACACCTCGGCGCGCAGCGCGCCCAGGCCCGTCATGACGCCCGCCAGCCGGCCGTCGCCGTCCACGCCGAGCGCGACGCGCTGCGTGCCGCCGTCGAGCCGGGCGAAGACCTCGCGCGGCGGGGTGTCCAGCGGCAGGGTGACGACCCGCTCGTCGGCCACGTCCCGCAGCCGGGTGAACCGGTCGACGCCGGCGCAGCCCGCCTCGTCCACGACGCCCACCGGCCGCCCGTCGCCGTCCACGACGACCACCGCGCCGTGGGCGCGCTTGTGCAGCAGGTTGACCGCGTCGGCGACGGAGTCGTCGGGGCCGAGCGTGAGCGGCGTGTCCCACACCGCGTGCCGCTCCTTGACCCACCCGACGATCTCGGCGACCGCCTGCGGCTCCACGTCCTGCGGGAGCACGACCAGACCGCCGCGCCGGGCGACCGTCTCCGCCATCCGCCGTCCCGCCACCGCGGTCATGTTCGCGACCACGATCGGGATGGTCGCCCCCGTGCCGTCGGGGGTCGACAGGTCGACGCCGAACCTGGAGTCCACGGCCGATCGGCCGGGCACGAGGAAGACGTCGTCGTAGGTCAGGTCGTAGCTGGGCCGATGCCCTTCGATGAATCGCACGAGAGCTTGACGATACCCGTCGCGGGGCGAATCCGCCCTGGTGACGAGCACGAGCCGGGCACCGGCTTCGGGGCTCCGACCCGCGCCCCCCGGCGGGTCCGCACTACTGCGGCGGCCCGGCGGCCGGTGCCGCGCCGGGGAGCAGCGCGCGCACCGCGTCGATCGTGTCGGCCTCGCCCGCGTCCTTGTCCGGCCGGTAGCGCAGCACGCGGGCGAACCGCAGCGCCACGCCGCCCGGGTAGCGGGGGCTGACCTGCACGCCGTCCAGCTCGATCTCGACGACCAGGTCCGGCCGGACGGTGACGACCCACTCGTCCCGGTCGACCGCCCGGTCGAGCAGCTCCCGCGTCTGCCAGGCCAGCAGCTCGTCGGTGAGGCCCTTGAACGTCTTGCCGACCATGACCGGCGGGCCGCCGTCGGGGTCCCGCGCGCCCAGGTGCAGGTTGGACAGGAAGCCCTTGCGCCGGCCGCTGCCCCACTCGACGCCGACGACCACCAGGTCGAGCGTGTGCACCGGCTTGACCTTCTGCCACGCCCGGCCCCGGCGGCCGGCGGCGTAGGGCGAGTCGAGGGACTTGACCACGACGCCCTCGTGCCCGGCGGCCAGCGCCCGCTCCTGCACCTCGGCGGCGGCGGCCTCGTCCGGTTCGACCGCGCCGGGGACGACGTGGGCGCCCGCGACCCGCGCCAGCGCCTCCCGCCGGTCGCGCAGCGGGCGGTCGAGCAGGTCGACGCCGTCGAGGTGCAGGCAGTCGAAGAAGAACGGGCTGAGGAGCAGCTCGCGCACGTCCTGGGCCCCGAACCGGCTCATCGTCTCCTGGAACGGGCGGGGCTTGCCCTCGTCGGTCAGGGCCAGCGTCTCGCCGTCGAGCACGACCGACGAGCAGGGCAGGCCGCGGACCAGCTCGACCAGCTCCGGCACCGTGCGGGTGATCTCGCGCAGGGTGCGGGTGAAGACCCGCACGTCGTCGCCGTCGCGGTGCACCTGGATGCGCGCGCCGTCGAGCTTGTGCTCGACCGCGCACGCGCCCAGCTCGGCCAGCGCGGCGGGCAGCGACTCGGCGGGGGAGGCGAGCATCGGGCGGACCGGGCGGCCCACCTCCAGCCGGAACGCGGTCAGCGCCTCCTCGCCGGTCAGCGCCGCCACCGCCGTCTCCGGCAGCCGGCCGGACAGCATGAACGCGCGCCGCACCACCTCGCCCGGCACCCCGGCGGCCTTGGCGATGGCGTCCAGCATCACGCCCTCCAGCGCGCCCTGCCGCAGCTCGCCCGTCAGCAGCCGCTTGAGGAAGTCCTGCTCGGCGGCCGTGGCGCGGGCGAACAGCGAGCGCAGCGCCTCGACCCGCCGTGCCGCCGCCCCCTTGCCCGCGACGGCCGCGTAGGCGCCCAGCGCGTCGTCCACGTCGGGCACCGTGAGCACCGGCGCGTCGGCCGGCGGCACGTCGAGGTCGAGCACCGTGCGCCAGCCCGCGCCGATGCGGCCCTGGCTGGGCACCCCGACGAGGAACGACACGACGGCGGGCGTGGTCATCCGGCGCACCAGCCCGGCCAGGGCCTCGACCTTGGCCAACCGCGACCGCGTGGCCCCGACGGCGGCGGACGTCTCGACGACTTCGCTGAACAACACCCCCACATGGTGCCCCGCCCCACCCACCCCAACCACCGAGAGTCCAACCCCCAGACCCCGAGAGTCCAACGCTCAGGTCCCGAGAGTCCAACCTCCAGGCCCCCTGAGTTTCGCGTTTCGGCCTAACGCCGTGAGGCGCGAATGAAGAACTCAGAGGGCCTGAGCGTTGGACTCTCGGGACCCGGAGGTTGGACTCTCGGGGCCTGGAGGTTGGACTCTCGCGGGGTCAGGGGGTGGGGTTGGCCATGCGGAGGACGTCCAGGGCCTCGTCGAGTTGGGGCTCGGTCAGCTTGGTGGGGACGTGGCCGCGTTCCAGGACCACCTCGCGGATGGTCTTGCGCTCCTTCAGCGACTGCTTCGCGATCGACGCCGCCTCCTCGTAGCCCAGGTAGCGGTTGAGCGGCGTCACGATGGAGGGCGACGACTCGGCGTACTCGCGCATCCGGTCCACCTGCGGCTCGGTGCCCACCAGGACCTTGTCGGCCAGCAGGCGGGCCACGGCGGCCAGCAGGCGGGACGACTCCAGGACGTTGCGCGCGATCACCGGCAGCATCACGTTGAGCTGGAAGTTGCCCTGCGACCCGGCGAACGCCACCGCCGCGTCGTTGCCGATGACCTGGGCCACCGCCATCATCGTGGCCTCGGGGATCACCGGGTTGACCTTGCCGGGCATGATCGACGACCCGGGCTGGAGGTCGGGCAGCGCCAGCTCGCCGAGGCCGGTGCGGGGGCCGGAACCCAGCCAGCGCAGGTCGTTCGCGATCTTGAACAGGCCCACGGCGGTGGCGCGGAGCTGGCCGGAGATCTCCACGACGCCGTCCTGCGTCGCCTGCGCCTCGAAGTGGTCGCGCGCCTCGGTCAGCGGCAGCCCGGTCACGGCCGCCAGCTCCGCCGACACGGCCGCGCCGAAGCCCGCGGGCGCGTTCAGGCCGCTGCCCACGGCCGTGCCGCCGATCGGCAGCTCCGCCAGGCGGGGGAGCGACGAGTTCAGGCGCTCGACGCCGTTGCGGACCTGCGTCGCCCACGCGCCGACCTCCTGGCCGAGCGTCACGGGCACCGCGTCCATCAGGTGCGTGCGACCGGACTTGACCAGCGACGTCCAGTCCGCCGCCCGCGCCTCCAGCACGCCCGCCAGGTGTTCGAGCGCCGGGACCACGTCGGTCGCCACGGCCTCGGTCGCCGCCACGCGCAACGTCGTCGGGAACGTGTCGTTGGACGACTGCGAGGCGTTGACGTGGTCGTTCGGGTGCACGTCGCGCCCCAGCGCCCGGCTGGCCAGGGTGGCGATCACCTCGTTGGCGTTCATGTTCGACGACGTGCCGGACCCGGTCTGGAACACGTCCACCGGGAAGTGCTCGTCGTGCTCGCCCGCGGCCACCGAGTCGGCGGCCGTCGCGATGGCCGCGGCGACTTCGGGTTCCAGCACCCCCAACCGCTCGTTGACCCGCGCCGCGGCGGCCTTCAGCAGGCCCAGCGCGCGGATCTGCGCGCGCTCCAGGCCGCGCCCGGAGATCGGGAAGTTCTCCACCGCGCGCTGCGTCTGCGCACGCCACAGCGCGTCGACCGGCACCCGGACCTCGCCCATCGTGTCGTGCTCGACGCGGTACTCCTGTTCACCCATACCACCGAGTTTGGACCGCCTTACCTTCCTGGGCACGGTGGCGCGGAACACCTATGGTCGAGGTCATGGACCTTGAGGTCGACCTGCTCATCGTCGGTGCGGGCCCCACGGGGTTGTTCGCCGCCTACTACGCGGGGTTCCGGGACCTGTCGGTGGCGCTGGTGGACGCGCTGCCGGAGGCGGGCGGTCAGATCACCGCCATGTACCCGGAAAAGATGATCTTCGACGTGGCCGGCTTCCCGGCGGTGCGCGGGCGGGAGCTGGTGACCGCGCTGGTGCAGCAGGCCGACCAGTGGAAACCGACCTACCTGCTGGGCCGCCAGGCCCGCACGCTGTCCACTGTGGACGAACGCCTGCGCGTGGGCCTCGCGGACGGCGCGGTGGTCAGCGCGGGCGCCGTGCTCATCACGGCCGGCATGGGCGAGTTCAGGCCCCGCCCGCTGCCCGCCGGCGACGGCTGGCTCGGCCGGGGCGTGGTGCACTTCGTGCCCGCGCTCGCCGCGCACACCGGCCAGGACGTCGTGGTCGTCGGCGGCGGCGACTCGGCGTTCGACTGGGCCCTCGCGCTGGCCCCGCTCGCCTCCAGCGTCACGGTCGTGCACCGCCGGGCGACCTTCCGCGCCCACCCGCCGACCGTGCGGCAGGTCCGCGACCTCGGCGTGCCGATCATCACCGACGCCGAGGTGCTGGAGCTGCGCGGCGACCCGGACCTGGCCGAGGTCGAGCTGGGGCTCAAGGGCGGCGACCGCGAGGTGCTGCCCGCGCAGGCCGTCGTGGCCGCCCTGGGCTTCACCGCCGACCTCGGGCCGATCGAGTCGTGGGGCCTGCGGCTGGACCACCGGGCGGTGCTCGTGGACACCACCATGCGCACCGCGCGGGACCGGGTCTACGCGGCGGGCGACGTCGCCCAGTACCCCGGCAAGGTCAAGCTGATCGCCACCGGCTTCGGCGAGGCCGCCACCGCGGTCAACAACATCGCCGTCCTGCTGAACCCGGACGCGCACCTGTTCCCCGGGCACTCCAGCAACGCGTGACGGCCGGGGCCCCCGCCGCCCGGGTCCGGGAGGGGGCCCCGTCGGGCCGGGTCACGCCACCACCTGCACCTGCTCGCCCGGGAACAGGTTGTCGTAGAACACCAGGGAATCCTGTGCGCCCAGCCGGACGCAGCCGTGCGACTGGGTGTTCGTGTCGCCCTGGTGGAACGCGACGCCGGTCGTGGTGAAGTACACCGAGTTCGGCATCGGTCCGTTGTAGGGGACGCTCCAGTCGTCCTTCACCTTGCGCAGCACGGGGAAGGTGCCCACCGGGGTCTCGTATCCGGGCATCCCCTGGGAGACCCGGACGGGACCGTAGCTGGCGTTCCCGTCGTAGACCAACCACGCCTGGTTGGTGGAGAGCTGCACGCACGCGCCGTTCCGCACGGAGCACGGGGTGCCGGTCGCCGCGGAAGCGGGACTCGCGAGGCCGAAGGTCAGGGCCGCCGCGGCTATCGCCGTCGTGCCTATCGTCTTCTTCATCTCGAATCACTCCTCGTGGTTCGGCTACCCGGCCCCGCGCCGGCTCAACCGCCCCGGGCTCGACCGCTCAGGCGGTGACCTGCACCCGGTCGCCGACCGCGAGGGTCTCGAAGTACCTCGCCGCGGCCTCGCGCGACAGGTGGACGCAGCCGTGCGACGGGTCGGTCAGGCTGCCCTCGTGGAACGCGATTCCGTTGCCCACGAAGTAGGTCGAGAACGGCATGGCCGCGTTGTAGGGGCGGCTCCAGTCGTCGCGGACCTTCCACAGCACGGAGTGCGTGCCCACGGGCGTCTCGTACCCGGGTCGGCCGGAGGTGATCGGCACCGGGCCGTAGCTCACCTGACCGCCGCTGATCAGCCACGACTCGTTCGTGGACAGCCGCACGCACGCGCCGTCGGAGATGTCGCACGGCGTGCCGGGCACGGTCACCGGCGGGGCGGGCGCGGGCTGCGGCTCCGGCGACGCGGACGCCGGGGAGGACGGGGAAGCCGCGGAGGACGAAGAAGTCGGGGACGCCGACGCGGCCGGCGTGGAGGTGTCCGAAGTGGACGGGGACGTGGAGTCCCGGGCCGCGGACGAGGTGGGCGACGGCCCCGAGGCCGCCGGACCGGACGTGCCGCAGGCGGTCGTCACCGCGGCCAGGAAAGCGATTGCCGTTGCTGCCAGAGTCTTCGCGCGCATCGCGCACCCCCCATGTGTCACTGCTGGTTCTGCCCTGATGACGCCCCTCTCGGGTGGTTCGTTGCAGCCCGTTCGGTAACGAATCGGCGAGGGCCGCCCCACCGTGCGGCGGGACGGCCCTCGGACACCGGTGCTAGCGGGTCACACCGCGCCCGCGTACTGGCCGATCCACGAGCGGAACGCCGGCACGTCCACGTAGATCGACGGTGCGGTGGCGCACGTGGAGCTGTTGTTGCCGGCGCGGCTGGTGGCGCCGATCAGCTGCCAGGTGCCGCCCACGGACTTGATCTGCGGACCGCCCGAGTCGCCGTAGCAGGCGCCCGCGCGACCACCGGGGTTGTTCGTGCAGATCTCGTAGGCGCCGTAGATGCCCAGGCAGTTGCCGTCCGCCACGATGGACGTGTTCAGCTCCTGGAGCGTCACCGGCGCGCCGCAGCCGCCGGCGGGGGCGCAGGTCTGGCCCCAGCCGATGATGCGGGTGGCGGTGCCCGTGGCGCCCGAGGTGGACGCCACCGAGATCGGCGCCTGGCCCACCGAGGTGGCCAGGCGCACCAGCGCGATGTCGTAGCTCGGGTGGTTCACGATCTGGGCGCCCGAGGCGACGGTGCCGCCGCTGGTGCGGTTGGTCGTGCCGACGCGGGCCCGGATCGAGGACGCCGAACGGCCCTGGACGCAGTGCTTGGCCGTGACGACCCAGTTGGCCTTGATCAGCGAACCGCCGCAGAAGTGGCTGCCCGAGGTGCTCTGCAGGGAGACCATGAACGAGTAGGTCTGCGTGGCGTTGCCGCCGCCGACGATGAACGGGGTGACCTCGCCGTCCGGAGCCGGGGCCGCCGCCGCCCCGGCCGCACTGGCGAGAGCCGCGCCGATCGCCACCGCGAACGCGGTGAACAGGGTGCGAACCTTCATCACTTCCTCTCCGTCCCCGGCGCAGGGTGCTCGGGGACGAATCGGAAACTAGGGATGCACGGCGTGTGATCACCACAGCCGATCGGCCGGTACCGGTTGGTTGACCGTTGACATCCCGTTCATGAAAGGTCACTCAGGGCAGCGGCGGGAGCGCGTTCTCGCCCGTGCGGGGGAGGTCGAAGTCCACCGAGGCGTACTCGCGCAGCTTCTCCAACCGGTGGAAGCCGTCGATCATCCGGACCGTGCCCGACTTCGACCGCATCACGATCGACTGGGTCGTGCAGCCGCCCGCCCGGTAGTGCACGCCGCGCACCAGGTCGCCGTCGGTGACGCCGGTCGCGCAGAAGAACACGTTGTCGCCGCGCACCAGGTCGTCCGTGGTCAGCACCCGGTCCAGGTCGTGCCCCGCGTCCAGCGCGCGCTGCCGCTCCGCGTCGTCCTTCGGCCACAGCTTCGCCTGGATCGCGCCGCCCATGCACTTGAGCGCCGCCGCCGCGATGATGCCCTCCGGCGTGCCGCCGATGCCCACCAGCAGGTCGATACCGGTGTTCGGCCGGGCCGCCGAGATCGCGCCCGCCACGTCGCCGTCGGAGATGAAGTGGATGCGCGCGCCCGCCTCCCGCACCTCCCGCACGATCCGGTCGTGCCGCGGCCGGTCCAGGATGCACACCACCACGTCGGACACGTCGACGTGCTTGGCCTTCGCCACCCGCCGGACGTTCTCCGCGATCGGCGCGCTGATGTCGAGGACGTCCGCCGCCTCCGGCCCGGTCGCCAGCTTCTCCATGTAGAACACCGCGGACGGGTCGAACATCGCGCCGCGCTCGGCCACCGCCAGCACCGCCAGCGCGTTCGGCATGCCCTTGGCCATCAGCGTCGTGCCGTCGATCGGGTCCACGGCCACGTCGCAGTCGGGACCGTCGCCGTTGCCGACCTCCTCGCCGTTGAACAGCATGGGCGCCTCGTCCTTCTCGCCCTCGCCGATCACCACGACGCCCCGCATCGACACGGTGCCGATCAGCTTGCGCATCGCGTCCACCGCCGCGCCGTCGCCGGCGTTCTTGTCACCGCGGCCCACCCAGCGCCCGGCCGCCATGGCCGCCGCCTCGGTGACCCGGACGAGCTCCATCGCGAGGTTCCGGTCCGGTGCTTCGCGGCGGCGCTCGGTCGGGCTGCTGCTCATGGGGCACTCCCTCGTGCGGTCGATCGTGGGCTACCGGTCGGTAGACCAATCCTCGCACGTGGCGGGGGCCGCGTCAGGGCCGAGCGACGTCCTCCTCGGTCACACCCAGCGCTTGATCGATCCGCTCGCGGGCGCCCGCCAACCGCTGTTCGCAGGTCTTCGCCAGGGCCTCGCCGCGTTCCCACAGCGCCAGCGACTCCTCCAGCGACAGGCCGCCCGCCTCCAACCGGCGGACCACCTCCACCAGCTCGTCCCTGGCCTGCTCGTAGCCCTGCTCGCTCACGTGACTGACTTCCCCAATCGGTTCCGGACGTGCACCACGACGGTGGCCACGGCCTGGTCGTAGCCGACGAACGCCTCGGCGAACTCCGCGCCGTCGCCCTCGCGCACCGCGTCGTCGATGCGGTGCTCCGCGTCGGACACGCGCCGGCGGTGCACCGAGCCGTGCCCGAGCCACCAGCGCATCCCCGCGTAGCCGCAGGTCGCCTCGGACAGGTCGTGCAGCCGGGTGATCAGCGCCTGGCGACCCGACGTGCAGCCGGCCACCAGCGACAGCCAGCAGTCGGCGGCGGCCCGGTCGGCCGACTCCGCCCGGTCCCGGACCTCCCGGGCGCCCTCGTCGCCGGGCTCGCCCGCGGCGGCCATCGTCAAGGGCAGGAACGTGGGCTCACGTGCCGGGTTCGGCACCGCCGCCTCCTTCCTCCGCCTGACCGCCGGCCGCCGACCGGCCGTCCTCGCCGGTCGCCGACCGGTCACCGCCCCCGTCGGGGGTCACCACCGCGTGCACGGCCCCGTCCGCGACCCGCACCCGCAGGTGCGTCCCGACCGGCGCCTGGCCCGTCGAGCGGAGCACCCCGTCCACGCCCGCGGGCGTGACGAGCTGCACCACCGCGTAGCCCCGCGCCAGCGTGGCGGCAGGTCCGAGGGCCGTCAAGCGCGCCGCGGTCGCCACCAGGCCCGCGGCCTCCGAGTCGAGGCGGTTCCGGATGGCCCGGCGGGCCCGCTCGCGCAGCTGGTCCACCTCCTGGGCGCGCCGGTCCAGCGGCCCGTGCGGGTCCGACAGCGCGGGCCGGGTGCGCAGCGCGGCCAGCAGCTTGCGCTCCCGGTCCACCCACCCGTGCAGGGCGCGGCGGCTGCGGTCGCGCATCTGCCGGACGCGCTCCGCCTCCTCCGCGACGTCCGGCACGACCCGCTTGCCCGCGTCGGTCGGCGTCGAGCAGCGCACGTCCGCCACGTGGTCCACCAGCGGCGTGTCCGGCTCGTGCCCGATCGCCGACAGCACCGGCGTGCGGCACTGCGACACCGCCCGGCACAGCGCCTCGTCGGAGAACGGCAGCAGGTCCTCCACGCTGCCGCCGCCGCGCGCCAGCACCACCACGTCCACCTCGGGGTCGCGGTCCAGCGTCGCCAGCGCGGTCAGGATCTCCGGCACCGCCGACGCGCCCTGCACCGCCACGTTCACCACCCGGAACCGGGCGCCCGGCCAGCGCGCGTGCGCGTTCGTCAGCACGTCCCGCTCGGCCGCCGACGCCCTGCCGGTGATCAGCCCGATCCTGTTCGGCAGGAACGGCGGCCTGCGCTTGCGCCGCGGGTCGAACAGGCCCTCCGCGGCCAGCAGCTTGCGCAGCCGCTCGACGCGGGCCAGCAGCTCGCCGACGCCGACCTGCCTGATCTCGTCCACGCGCAGGCTCAGCGTGCCCCGGTTGGGGAAGAAGTTGGGCTTGCCGTGCACCACCACCCGGCTGCCCTCGGTCAGCCCCAGCTCCCTGACCAGCCCCACCTGCGCGGTGAGCTGCATCGACATGTCCACCGACGGGTCGCGCAGGGTCAGGAACGCGGTCGCCGTGCCCGGCCGCGCGCTCAGCTGCGTGACCTGGCCCTCCACCCACACGTCGCCGAGCCGGTTGATCCAGTCGAAGATCTTGCGCGCGACCGTCCGCACCGGCCACGGGTTCTCGGGACTGGACTTCTCCTCGCTCACCGGTCCTTCAGGTTCGCGAGGCGCCGGGTCAGCATCCCGGTGAACTCCGGCCGCGCCGCGTGCGTCCGCTCGTGCTCCAGCAGCTGCTCCAGGTCCTCGGCGGACAGCGGGCGCAGCTTCGCCCGCAGCTGCGGCAGCGTCAGCCCGTCGTAGTCCGGCAGCGCCGCGGGCGGCTCGGCGGCCAGCGCCCGCTCCTCCTGCGACCACGGGTCGCCGGCGTCGTAGCCGGCGTCGTCGTCCCCGGCGTCGACGTCGAAGGCGGTCGCGGCGGCCGGGCGGGGCACGTCCGGCTCGTCCTCGTCGAACGTCGCCCACTCCGGCTCGGTCTCCGCAGGTCGCAGCAGGGACAGGGCGTCGTCGCCCTTGATTGCGAGTTCCGTCACCGTCTGCTGGACCCGCATGGACAGCTGGAGCGCCTCGCTGACCACGGTGACCGGCAGCCCCACGAGTTGCTGCGGCAGCTTCCTGGCCTGCTCGACGGCGGTGACCGCCAGTCCCGCGGCGAGGCGGACGGGCAACGGCAGTGGCTTCATGCCGTACAGCCTGCCGCAGTCGGGCGGCGGATGCCCACATCCGGCACGCCGTACCCTGGAGGTCATGGACAAGCGAGTGCTCCTGGCCAAGCCGCGCGGCTACTGCGCCGGCGTGGACCGCGCCGTCGTGACCGTCGAGAAGGCGCTGGAGCAGTACGGCGCCCCGGTCTACGTGCGCAAGGAGATCGTCCACAACAAGCACGTCGTGGAGACGCTCTCCGCGCGCGGCGCGGTCTTCGTCGACGAGACCGACCAGGTGCCCGAGGGCGCCCTGGTGGTGTTCTCCGCGCACGGCGTGTCGCCGGCCGTGCACGAGGAGGCGGCCGAGCGCTCGCTGCGCACCATCGACGCCACGTGCCCGCTGGTCACGAAGGTCCACAACGAGGCCAAGCGGTTCGCGCGCGAGGACTACGACATCCTCCTCATCGGCCACGAGGGCCACGAGGAGGTCGAGGGCACCTACGGCGAGGCGCCGTCCCACATCCAGCTCGTCGACACGGCCGAGGACGTCGACAAGGTCGTGGTGCGCGACCCGTCCAAGGTGGTCTGGCTGTCCCAGACCACCCTGTCCGTCGACGAGACCATGGTGCGCGTGCGGCAGCTCCAGGACCGGTTCCCGGACCTCCAGGAGCCCCCGTCGGACGACATCTGCTACGCCACGTCCAACCGGCAGACCGCGGTCAAGACGATGGCGCCCGAGTGCGACCTGGTGCTGGTGGTCGGCTCGAAGAACTCGTCCAACTCGGTCCGCCTGGTCGAGGTCGCGCTCCAGGCGGGCGCGAAGGCGTCCTACCTGGTCGACTACGCCCGCGAGGTCGACCCGGCGTGGCTGGAGGGCGTGACCACGGTGGGCGTGACCTCGGGGGCGTCCGTGCCGGACATCCTGGTCATGGACGTGCTCAAGTTCCTCGCCGAGCACGGCTACGGCGAGGTCGAGGAGATCACGACGGCGAACGAGAAGATCGCCTTCGCCCTTCCCCGGGAGCTGCGCAAGGACATGGTGCGCTGACGTCGGGCCGCGTGTTCACGTCGGGCCGGGCGTTCACGTCGGCCGGGCGCCGACGGCGAAGGTGAAGTCGTCGCGGACCTTCGCGCCGAGGGCCACCGGCAGGGTGACGCGCCCGGAGTCGACCATGTCCCGCACGGCCGGACGGCTCAGGCCGAACCCGGCCGTGAGCAGCCTCTCCACTCGGATGGGCGCGGGCAGCTCGAACCGGACCACCACGACGAACGGGGTCGGGTCCGCCGGGTCGCGGAACGGCGCGTCGGTCTCCAGCCGCCACGTGCCGGTCCAGTCGAGCCGGTAGCCGGACCGGCCCGCCAGGGCCGCGTCCACGGCCAGCCGCCGCACCAGCGCCGGGTCGTTGCGCTCGAACCGCACCAGCCGGTCGTGGTCGAGCGCGTTCACGTGCACGCGCTCGTGGACGGGGACCTTCGACGTGCGACCGCACCGGTCGCAGCCGACCAGCAACCAGACGTCGAGCAGCTTGCCGCTCGCGTTGACCCGGAACTTGCCGGTGGGGTGGTGGCGCCCGGACCCGCACGACGGGCAGGCGCGGACCACGGCCGGGAGGGCCAGCTCCCGGACGACCCACAGCGTTTTCACCATCAGGTGGACTCCATGACGTGCGGAGGCGCGGGGCGGCGCTTCCGCGCGCCCCGGACCGCCTCTCGGGCTCGGTGGTGTGGGCCGGCCGCCCTCGGGCGCGCCGGCCTGCGCGACGGCGCGGGGCGCGTCGCGGTGGGGAACCCCGCGCCGGTCGGGGGCGCGGGGCTCGGGAAGGCGCGCCGGAGGGGAGGGGAGCGACTCCGCCCGTCCTCGTCCGCGCACGTGCCACCGGGGTCACAGGTCCATGCGCGTCATGGTGTTCACCGGCGGACCGCCGGGCAACGGGTTTTCCGGTGTCGTGGTCGCGGAATCCCCCGCCCAGGCTCCCAGACCGGTCCGACAGTCCCGGGCCCCGAAGCCGGTGAGCTGCGCCGACGGCGAAAGCGTTTGGCGGACGGCCCGGGATCGCGTTCCCTGGTGGGATGGGTCCTGCTGGGTCGAACACCGCTCCGGGCACCACGCTGATCGGCGTGGAGAACGTCGCCACGCCCCGGTGGGCGCGCCGCCGCTCCGGTGAGACGTCCGTGAGCCTCGGCAAGGCGCTGCGCAGCCTGCCCGCGGCGGTGGCGATGGTGTCGCGCGTCGCGTGGCGCACCTCCCCCCGGCTCACGGTGCTCGCGGCCGTCGTGCACGTCCTGTCCGGCTGCGTGACCGCGTTCGGGCTGCTCGCCACGGCCGACGTGTTCTCCGCCCTGCTGCGCGACGGACCCACCCCCGACCGGCTGGTGCAGGCGCTGCCCGCGCTCGCCGTCGTGGTCGGGTCGTTCGTGGTGCGCGCCCTGCTGGACACCGCCGTGTCCGCGGTCGAGAGCAGCCTGCGGCCGAGGGTGACGCGCTCCGCGAACGACGAGGTCACCGCGGTCCTCGTGCGGGCGGAGCTGCTGGCGTTCGAGGACGCCGACTTCCGCGAGCTGGCCCGCCAGGGCGGGCGCCGGGGCGTGCGGTCGCTGGAGAGCAGCCTCCGCTACCTGGCCGCGCTGCTGTCCGGCTGCATCTCGCTGGTCGCCGCCGTGGTGACGGTCGCGGTGCTCGACCCGTGGCTGGCGCCCGCGCTGCTGCTCGCCGCGGTCGCGAACGCCTGGGCCGCGGCGCGCGCGTCGAAGCTGCGCTACGAGCACTTCCTCGACTCGGTCACCCGCAACACCCGCAAGGGCGTCGTCGAGGAGGTCGCCACCGACCGGGACTTCGCGCTCGAACGGCACGCGCTGACCCTCCAGGACCAGCTGCTGGCCGAGCACCGGCGGATCTCCGACAGCCTCGTCGTGGACGAGATCCGGATGGCGCACCGCACGAACCTCGTCGGCCTCACCGGGCGGGCGCTGGCGGGCGTCGGCACGGGCGCCGCGTACGCCGTGCTGGGCCTGCTGCTGCACACCGGGCAGCTCGACCTGGCCCTCGCCGGCACGGCGGTGCTGGCGATGCGCACCGGCTTCTCGTCGCTGGCCAGCACGACGCGTGCGGTGAACAGCCTGTACGAGGACTCGTTCTACATCGACTTCTACAACAAGCTGCTGGTCGAGGGCGCGGAGCGGGCGCAGGGCAGCAGGCCGGTCCACGCGCCGCCCGACCCGGCCGAGATCACCCTCGACAAGGTCTCGTTCACCTACCCGGGGGCGGCGAAGCCCGCGCTGCGGGACGTGGACCTGACCGTGGCGCGCGGCGAGGTCGTCGCGCTGGTCGGCGAGAACGGGTCCGGCAAGACGACCCTCGGCAAGGTGCTGACCGGCCTGTACCCGGCGACGTCGGGCGCGGTGCGGTGGGACGGCGTCGACCTCGCGGTGGCCGACCCGACGTCCGTGCACTCGTCGATCGCGGTGATCGCGCAGGACCCGGCGCAGTGGCCGATGACCGCGCGGAACAACGTGACCGTCGGGCGGCTCGGGCGCGACGACGAGCGCGCCTACGAGGAGGCCGTGGTCAAGTCCGGGGCCGACGAGGTGCTCGCCACCCTGCCCGCCGGGCCGGACACCGTCCTGTCGCGGCAGTTCAACGAGGGCCAGGACCTGTCCGGCGGCCAGTGGCAGCGCATGGGCATCGCCCGGGGCATGTTCCGCGACGCCGCCGTGCTGGTGGCCGACGAACCCACGGCCGCCCTGGACGCCAAGGCCGAGTCCCGCGTCTTCGAGGGCCTGCGGGAGGCGACGGCGAGCCGCACGACGATCCTCGTCACCCACCGCCTGGCGAACATCCGCAACGCCGACCGCATCGTCGTCCTCGACCAGGGCCGCGTGGTCGAGCAGGGCACGCACGACGAGCTGATGGCCCTGCGCGGCCAGTACCACGAGCTGTTCGAGCTCCAGGCCGCCGCGTACCGGGGCGGCCTGCTGGCCCCGGCGGCCGACTGACCCCGCCGGTGGGCGCCCGACCCCGACCGGGCCGGGCCGGTCAGCCCGGTTCGGTCGCCAGCATCACCGGGTTGCCGTCCGGGTCCGCCACGAACGCCACCCGCTCGCCCCACGGCGTGTCGGCCGGCTCCTGGAGCACCCGGTACCCGAGGCGGGCCAGGTCCTCCACGGCCGCGTCCACGTCGTCGTGGTAGACGCACATCTCGAACGAGTGCCCGCTCGCGGGCCGCTGCGCGCCGCCGTGCGCGCCCCGGCCGTCCGGGGCGACCTCGCCGAGCCCGATCCGCGACCCGTCCGGCAGTTCCACGGTCACGAACGCGGGCGGGCCGTCCTCGGGGAACCGGTAGGTCATCGTGAAACCCAGGGCGTCGACGTAGAACGCGAGCGCCGCGGCCAGGTCGCCGCACACCAGCATCGGGAACGCGGACCGGTAACCCATTCCCCGAGCGTAGTCAGGACGCGGCGAAGTCCGAGCCGAACCCGGCCACGAAGGCGACGAACGCGAACGCAGCCGCACGACGACCCGCGGCGGCGTCGTGGGGTACCCCGGCCTCGACGCCCCCGTCAGGGAGGACACCCCCCGCGAACAGCGGGGCGGACAGGACCGGCCCCGGCGCCGTGAAGAAGTTCTCCCGGGTGTCCGGGGCGCCCCGACCCGCGCCGCTCGGCTCCTCCCACCGCGCGGGGCCGAGCCGGTCCCGCGGGAACTCCGCCACCGCGGCGCGCGTTCCCGGCGGTCGTGCCACCACGCGCCGGCCGGCCGACCCGGCGACCCGGTGCCCGGCGACCCGGTGCCCGGCGACAGCGCGACCACCGCGGCGAGGACGGGGGCCCGCACCACCGGCCGGCGGAGCCGCGTTCCCGCGTCAGGCCCGGCTCACGCGGTCAGTTCGAGCGTCGACCCCGCACGCGCCTTGCGCACGCGCAGCCGGGTCGGGATGCGTTGCCGCAGCTCCTCCACGTGCGACACCAGCCCGACCACGCGACCGCCCGCGCGCAGCTCGTCCAGCGTCGCCATGACCAGCTCCAGGGTCTCCGCGTCGAGCGTGCCGAAGCCCTCGTCGATGAACAGCGTGTCGAGCACCGCACCCGCCGCCACCACGTCCGACAGGCCCAGCGCCAGCGCCAGCGACGCCAGGAACGACTCGCCGCCGGACAGGGTCTTGGCCGGTCGGCGCTGCCCCGAGTAGTCGTCCAGCACGTCGAGGCCCAGCCCGCCGCGGGTGCCGCGCGGCCCCGCCTCCACCGAGTGCACGAACCGGTAGCGGCCCTGGCTCATGCGCTCCAGGCGGGTGCTCGCGGCCGCCGCGACCTCCTCCAGCCGCGCCGCCAGCACGTAGGTGCGCAACGTCATGCTCCGCGAGTTCTGGCCCCGGCCGTTGATCACGTCGGTCAGCGCGTCCAGCTCGTCGTACTCGGCCCGCACCGGCTCCAGCCGCGCCCACGCCGCGCGCAGCTGCCCGGCCAGCTCCTCGGCCCGCGCCGCGCGCCGCCGCGCCTCCTCCCACGCGCCCGACGCCCGCGTCGCCACGTCGGTGACCTCGCGGAACCGCCGCTCCGCGCCCGCCACGTCCACCTCGGCGGAGGCGTCGACGTCCGGCAGCTCGGCCAGCGTGCCCTCGGCCGCCGCACGGGTCCTCTCCGCGTCGCGGACCCTCGCCTCCAGCGCGGCCACCACGTCGTCCGGGCGGGCCGCCGCCAGCGCCTCGGCGACGTCGGCGAACCCGGCGGACGCCGCCAGCCGCGACACCTCGACCCGCTGCTCGGCCAGGCGCTCCGCGTGCTCGGCCACGGCCACGCGCCGCTCGTGCAGGTGGGTGAGGGCGTCGGCCAAGTCGCCGAGGTGCGCCTGGCGGGCCACCACGTCCGGGAAGTCGCCGCGCGCCTCCTCCAGCCGCTGCTCGCGCTCCTCGACCGCCGCGACCAGCTCCTCGCGCTGCGCCCGGTCCCGCTCGCGGTCGCGCTCCAGCCGGTTGCGCCGGTCCTGCGCGCCCTCGACCTGCCGCTCCAGCGCGGCCAGCTCCGCGCCCCGCTCCTCGACCGCCCCGGCCAGCGCCGACACGGCCCGGTGCTCGCGCTCCAGCTCGTCGGGGGAGCGGTCGCCGAGCTGCTCGCGCAGGTACGTCACCCGCGCGCCCAGCTCCTGCGCGTCCCGCTCGGCCCGCGCCCGCCGCTCGGCGGCCCGCTGCTCCACGCCGGCCGCCGCGTCCTCGTCCGCCGCCGTCACCGTGCCCGGCACGAGCCGCGCCGGCGCCGGGTGCTCGGCCGACCCGCACACCGGGCACGCCTCGCCGGACCGCAGCCCGTCCGCCAGCTCGACGGCCATGCCCTCCAGCCGCTCCTGCCGCACCCGCAGCAGCGCGTCCCGGGCCCGCTGGTGCTCGTCCACGGCGGCCCGCCGCGCCTCGTCCGCCCGGCGGAACGACGCCTCGACGCCCGGCAGCTCCCCGGCCGCCGCGGCGAGGCCCGCGACCTGGGTGAGCCGCGCCGCCGCCTCCTTCGCCGCGTCGAGCGCCGACCGCTTCGCGGCCAGCCGGGCCGGCACCTCGTCGAGCTGCGCCAGCAGGTCCGCCAGCTCGCGGGAGGTGGCCGCGATCGACTGGTCGAGGTGCGCGACGCGCCGCCGGTCGTCCTCCTGCCGGCGCGCCTCGGCGGCCAGGCCGGTCAGCGCCCCGGACTCCTCGCGGTGCCGCTCGGCGTCGCCGCGCAGGTCGTCACCGGCGTAGCCGAGCGCGGCCACCGCGTCCGCCGCCGCCCGCTCCTGCGCCTCGGCGGCGTCCAGCGCGCGCCCCAACCGCTCCGCGGCGGCCTGCGCGGGCACCACGACGGCCGCCTGCCGCGCCGCGTCGCGCTCCGCCGCCCACGCCCGCAGGCTCGGCTCCACCTCGGCGTACCGGTCGAGGGACCGCCGCGCCTCGCGCACCCGCCGGACCCGCTCGTCCAGGGCCCGCGCGTCCTGCCACACCCGTTCGGCCGCGTCCCGGTCCGCCAGCGCCGCGGCGGCCCGCTGCCCGGCCTCCCGGGCGTCCTCGCCCAGCCGCTTGAGCAGCGAGCTGAGCCACTCCGGGTCGCCCTCCTCGGGCGGCTCCTCGGCGGCGGCCTCCGCGACGCGCTGCACGAGGCCCCGGTTGAGCCCGCCCAGCCGCTCGACCTCCTGGCCCGCCTCCCGCCGCCGCTCCCGGAACCACCGCTCCACGTCCAGGAACCGCTCCGTGCCGAACAGCTTCTCCAGCAGCTTCTCCCGCTCGGCGGTCTCGGCCCGCAGGAACCGCGCGAACTCGCCCTGCGGCAGCAGCACCACCTGGAAGAACTGCTCGGCGGTCATCCCGAGCAGGCCGTCGACCTCGCGGGCCACGTCGTCGATGCGGGTGTGGCCCTCGCCCTCCCACCCGCTGACCCACGTCAGCGACACCTGCGCCTGCTGGCGCGTCACGCCGCCGCCGCGCTTCTTGGGCCGGTCGTACTCGGGGGCGCGCCGCAGCCGCAGCCGCCGGCCGCGCACGGTCAGCTCCAGCTCCACGAACGTCGCCGTGTCGGCGTGCGCGTAGTCGCAGCGCAGCCGCTTCACCTCGCCGCGGGCCCCCGGCACCTTCCCGAACAGCGCGAACGCCACCGCGTCGAGCAGCGTCGTCTTGCCCGCGCCGGTGTCGCCGTGCAGCAGGAACAGCCCGTCGCCGCCGAGCCGGTCGAAGTCGACCTCCTCCTGCCCGGCGTACGGCCCGAACCCGCTGACCAGCAGCCGGTGCAGCTTCACCTACGCCTCCTCACGGGCCGCCGCGGCGAACGCCTCGCGCAGCAGCAGCAGTTCCCGGTCGCCGGGCCGGTCGCCGCGCACGTCCTCCAGGAAGCAGCACGCGACCTCCTCGTCGGTGCGGCCCCGCACGCGCTCGGCGAACCGCAGCTCGCCGGTCCGCCCGCCCTCCGGCCGCCACTCCACGTGCACCGCGTGCGGGAACCGCGCCTGCAACCGCCGCAGCGCGTCCAGCGGGCGCACCCGGTCGGTCAGGGTCACCGACAGGAAGTGGTCGGCGACCGCCTCGTGCGCGGCGTCCACCAGCAGGTCCTCCAGCTCGCCGCCGAGCAGCGACAGCTCCCGGGGCACCGGCAGCACCAGCTCCTGCACGCCCGCCAGGCCCTCGGGCCCCAGCTCGGCCAGCCACACCTGCTTGGTGTGCCGGGCCTCGGAGAACGAGTACGCCACCGGGCTGCCCGAGTAGCGCAGGTGGTCGGCCAGGGTCTGCCGCCCGTGCAGGTGGCCCAGCGCCGCGTAGTCGACCCCGGCGAACACCGAGCCCGGCACGTCCTGCACGCCGCCGACCGCGATGGTCCGCTCCGACTCGCACGGCTCGCCGCCCGTGACGAAGGCGTGCGCCAGCACCACCGACCGCGTGCCCGGCCGGTCCGCGAGGTCCTCGCGGACCCGCCGCATGGCCTCGGTCAGCACGCCGCCGTGGCCCTTCGCGTCCGGCACGCCCAGCGCGTGCCGCGCCGTCTCCGGCTCCAGGAACGGGATGCCGTACACCGCGACCGGGCCGTGCTCGTCGGCGAGCAGCACCGGCTCGGCCAGGTCCACGATCCGCGTCCGCAGGTGCAGGCCGCCCGCCTCGGCGAACGCGCCGAGGAAGCCCAGCCGGGCCGCCGAGTCGTGGTTGCCGGGCGTGACGACGATCCGCGCCCCCGCGTTCCTGATCCGCTTGAGGACGCGCGAGCACACCGCGACCGCCTCGGCGTTCGGCACCGCCCGGTCGAACAGGTCACCGGAGACCACGACCAGGTCGACCCGCTCGTCCGACACCGCGTCCGCCAGCCCCCCGAGCACCGATTCCTGCTCTTTCAGCAGGTCACGGCCGTGGAAGGTGCGCCCCACGTGCCAGTCGGACGTGTGCAGGATCTTCACGCCGGCCACGGTAGGCGCGCGCGGGCGACACGCCCGGAACCCGACTCGGCGTGTCGCTCGAACGTGTGATCGGACACGGGTGCGCGATGATCGTGGGGTGACAGCGGTCCTCAGCACGGCGGCGGTGGTCGTGGCGCTCCTGCTCGCCGGCGCCCTCCTGTTCCTCTACCGGCTCTACCAGGACAGCGTGCGGCGCACCGACGCCGCGCTCGCCGCGGTGGCCGCCGAACGCGAGCGCGGCGACGCCCAGTGGGCGGCCCTCCAGCGCTACGAGGTGGCGTTCTCGTCCGTCAGCGGGCGCGGCGAGCTGGGCGAGCAGGTCCTCGTGGAGACGGCGCGGGCGCTCGGCCTGCGCGAGGGCGTCCACTTCAGCGTGCAGGTCGACGTGGCCGGCGGCGGCTCGGTGCGGCCCGACCTCGTGCTCGACGTCGGCGGCGGCCGGCGGGTGCCGGTGGACGCGAAGATGAGCATGGCCACCTGGGCCGAGGCGGTGGAGACCGACGACCCGCGCGAACGCGCCGACGCGCTGCGCGTGCACGTGCGCAACATCCGGTCGCGGGCCGCCGAGCTGGCCGGCAAGGGCTACCAGCGGTGGGCCGACGCGATCTACGGGACGATCATGTTCGTGCCCAACGACGGCGCGGTCGTCGCCGCCCTGGACACCGACCCGGAGCTGCTGCGCTGGCTGCTGGACCGGCGCGTGTTCCTGTGCGGGCCGACCGGGTTCGCGGTCATCGCGTCGGCGGCGATGTTCGCGGTGACCGACCGCGCGCTGGCCGACGACGTGGAGCGGGTGCGGGAGGCGGCCGGGCGCGCGCACCGGGCGGCCGACGGCGCGATCGACGCCGTCAACCTGTCGAGCACGCACCTCCAGCGGTTCCTGTCGGCGCGGCGGCGCGAGCTGGAGGCCCTGGAGGGCTTCCGGGCGGCGGTGGAGCCGCTGAGCAACGCGTCGTCGGACGTCACCCCGCTGCCGCTCGTGCGCAGGAACGACGAGTCCCTCGGTGCACCCTTGGACGCCCGCGAGGCGTAATAGAGTGTGTCGGGGGTTCCGCCGGACGAGGAGTGTTGGTGACCGCTGCAACGCGCGACGACTCGCGCAGCGATCCGGAGGACGACGACTTCGAGGACGTCGTCCGCTGGAACGACCGCGCCATGTTCGGCAGCTTCCGGGGCCTGCCCTGGTGGGCGGCGGTGGCGATCGCGTTCGTGGTCGCGATCATCGGGGCGTACGTGGACCTGAGCTCGTCGGCGGGGACCGTCGGCTGGGCGTTCGCGGGCGCGTTCTTCGCGGGCTGCGTCGGCGCGGTGGTGTTCGTGGAGCGCCGGTCGATGTTCGGCCCGGTCGTGCAGCCGCCGCTGGTCCTGGCGATCGTGGTGCCGCTCCTGGTCGTGTTCACCTCGGGCCTGCCGTCCGGCGGCCTGGCCTCGGTGGGCCTCGGCCTGGGCAAACCGCTGATCGACGGGTTCCCGGCGATGGCGGTGACCACGGCGGTGACCGTGCTGCTCGGCATCTACCGGGTGTCCACCCAGAAGGACCCGAACCGGCTCACGAAGGACGAGAAGCGCGAGGCCAGGCGCTCGCCGTCCGTCGCCGCCGACAAGCCGGCCCGGGAGAAGCCCGCCCGCGAGAAGCCGGTGCGCGAGAAGCCCGTGCGCGAGAAGCCGGTCCGGGAGAAGGCCGCCCGCGAGAAGCCGGCCCCCGAGGACCGCCCCAAGCGCCCCCGCCCCTCCGACGACTCCCCGGCGCCCCGCCGCCGACCGGCCGCCGGGTCGTCCGCCGCTTCCGCCTCCGCCTCCGACGAGGACCGGCCGAAGCGCCCCCGTCCCCGCGACGGCGCCGCCCCCGCCGACCGCCCGCGCCGCCCGGCGTCCCGCGAGGGCCGCCCGCCGCAGCGCAAGCCCCGCCCGCGCGACGAGGACTGAGCGGCCGGTCCTCAGGCCGCGCGCGCCTCGTGCGCGAGCAGCCACGCCTTGACCACCGGCCCCCAGCGGAAGCCGCCCGGGCCGTTCGCCGCCACCACCCGGTGGCAGGGGACGAACAGGGTCGCCGGGTTCTTCGCGCACGCCCCCGCCGCCGCCCGCACCGCCGACGGGCGCCCCGCGAGCAGGGCGAAGTCGGTGTAGGTGATCGGCTTGCCCGCCGGGACGCCGCGCAGCGCCCGCCACGCCGCCGCCGTGAACGCGCCGCCCTCCTGGCGGACCGGGACGTCGTCGATGGCCGCCGGGTCGCCGTCGTGGTAGGCGCGCACGGCCCTGGTGACCCCGCCCAGGTCGGTGCGCGCGACGAGCGCCGCGGGCCGCAGGCGCGGGGCGACCCTGGCCAGCAGGTCGGCCACGTCGGTGGTCCAGCCGCTCGCCAGGACCTCGCCGTCCGGGGTGACGACGGTGGTGAACGGGCCGATCGGCGTGTCGGTCGTGCCGGTGTGCGCGGTGGTGGTCACGCGGTCCTCCTCAGGTGCATCGCCGCGTACGAGCGCCACGGGCGCAACGCGGGGTCTTCGCCGGTCAAGGGGATGTCGGGGGCGCCGAGGACGCGCATCACGACGTACGAGGCGATCTCCGGCCCGACGCCGGGGAACGCGGACAGCTCGGCGTGCAGCTCGTCGGCGTCCCGGCCCACGTCGACGCGCAGCGCGCCGTCGGCGAGGGCCCGCGCCACGGGGGAGTCGACGTCCTCCGGCCTCGGGTACAGGTGGGTCACCGGGCCCTCGGGGTGCTCCAGCGGTTCGCCCGGCGCGGTGTGGCCGAGCGCCCTGAGCAGGGTCTCCGCGCCGTCGACGCTGCCCGGCACGCGGATGCCCGGCCTCGACAGCACGCGCGGGCGCAGCGCCGGGTCGCCCGCCAGGACGCCGTCCACGGCCACCGGGTCGGCGTCCAGGTCCAGCAGCCGCCGTACCCGGCTGACCGCGCTGCCCAGGTCGCGCAGGTCGGTCAGCCCCAGCGTGCACGCCACGTGCCCGTCCGCCGGTTCCAGCAGCACGGTCGCGACCCCGTGCGGGAGCCTCAGCGAACGTGCGTAGGCGTCTTCCGTGACGTGCTCCACGCCCGCTACGGCGGATGCCGCGAAGTACGCGAGCAGCCCGGCGGCGTCGAACGGCGACCGGTAGGGCAGGCGCAGCGTGATGCGGCCCGCGTTGCCGGTCGGCCCGCGCCGGGCGCGCATCGCGGACGGGGTGGCGGCGAACACGGCGCGGATCGTGTCGTTGAACTGGCGCACGGACGCGAACCCCGACGCGAACGCGACGTCGGCGAACGACAGGTCCGTCGTCTCGATCAGCAGCCGCGCCGAGTGCGCGCGGTGCGCGCGGGCCAGGGCCAGCGGACCGGCCCCCAGCTCGGCGGTGAGCACCCGGGTCAGGTGCCGCTCCGAGTACCCCAGCCGGGCGGCCAGGCCGGGCACGCCCTCGCGCTCCACCAGCCCGTCGGAGATCAACCGCACCGCGCGGGCCGCGAGGTCGGCGCGCAGGTCCCACTCCGGCGAGCCGGGCACGGCGTCGGGCAGGCACCGGCGGCACGCCCGGTAGCCGGCGGACTGGGCGGCGGCGGCGGTCGGGTAGAACTCGGCGTTGCGGCGCTTGGGCGTCACCGCGGGGCAGGAGGGCCGGCAGTAGATGCGGGTCGTGCGCACCGCGAGGATGAAGCAGCCGTCGAACCGGGCGTCGCGGGCGGTGACCGCCCGGTAGGCGCGTTCGTCGTCGAGGAGCATGTGGCCCACCCTGCCAGCGCTTTCCCGTTCGGTCTCGCGGGAATCGGACACGGCCCTGGTGCGCGTAGACTCACCCCCCGTGAGTTTGACCCTCGGTATCGTCGGCCTGCCCAACGTCGGCAAGTCCACCCTGTTCAACGCCCTCACGCGCAACGACGTGCTGGCGGCGAACTACCCGTTCGCGACCATCGAGCCGAACGTCGGCGTGGTGCCGCTGCCGGACGCCCGCCTCGGCAGGCTCGCCGAGATCTTCGGGTCCGAGCGCGAGGTGCCCGCCGTGGTGTCGTTCGTCGACATCGCCGGCATCGTGAAGGGCGCGTCGGAGGGCGCCGGGCTCGGCAACAAGTTCCTCGCGAACATCCGCGAGGCCAACGCGATCTGCCAGGTCATCCGCGTGTTCGACGACTCGGACGTGATCCACGTCGACGGCCGCGTCGACCCGGGCGCCGACATCGAGACGATCAACACCGAGCTGATCCTCGCCGACCTCCAGACCCTGGAGAAGGCCGTCCCGCGCCTGGAGAAGGAAGCGCGGATGCAGAAGGACCGGCGGGCGGTGCTGGAGGCCGCCGTGAAGGCGCGCGAGATCCTCGACTCCGGCCGCACCCTGTTCTCCGCGCAGTCCGAAGTGGACGGTGTGCTGCTGCGCGAGCTGAGCCTGCTCACCACCAAGCCGTTCCTGTACGTGTTCAACGCCGACGAGGCGATCCTGACCGACGAGGCGAAGCTCAAGGAGCTGCGCGAGCTGGTCGCGCCGGCCGACGCCGTGTTCCTGGACGCCAAGGTCGAGGCGGAGCTGCTGGAGCTGGACGAGGAGTCCGCGCGCGAACTGCTGGAGTCGATCGGCCAGCACGAGCCGGGCCTGTACTCGCTGGCGAGGGCCGGTTTCCACACCCTGGGCCTCCAGACCTACCTGACGGCGGGTCCCAAGGAGTCGAGGGCCTGGACCATCCCGAAGGGCGCGACCGCCCCGCAGGCGGCGGGCGTGATCCACACCGACTTCGAGCGGGGTTTCATCAAGGCCGAGGTGGTGTCGTTCGACGACCTCGTGGAAGCCGGCTCCATGGCCGCGGCGAAGGCGGCGGGCAAGGTGCGCATGGAGGGCAAGGACTACGTGATGGCGGACGGCGACGTCGTGGAGTTCCGCTTCAACGTG
>NZ_JBPKJK010000134.1:0-25842 GCF_051756985.1 Saccharothrix sabaoui | reverse complement strand
TGGCGGTACGACTCTCGGGGCCTGGGCGTTGGACTCTCGCCGGGGGTCAGGTGAGGAGGGCGTCGACGAAGGCCTGCGGTTCGAAGGGGGCCAGGTGGTCGGCGCCCTCGCCCAGGCCCACGAGCTTCACCGGCACGCCCAGCTCGCGCTGCACCTGGAACACGATGCCGCCCTTGGCGGTGCCGTCGAGCTTGGTCAGCACGATGCCCGTCACGTCGACGACGTCGGCGAACACCCGCGCCTGGGTCAGGCCGTTCTGGCCGGTGGTGGCGTCGAGCACGAGCAGCACCTCGTCGACCTCGGCCTGCTTCTCCACGACGCGCTTGACCTTGCCCAGCTCGTCCATCAGGCCGGTCTTGGTGTGCAGCCGCCCCGCGGTGTCGACGAGCACGGTGTCGACGCCCGCGACCACGCCCTGCTTGACCGCCTCGAACGCGACGGACGCCGGGTCCGCGCCCTCCGCGCCGCGCACGGTCGACGCGCCGACCCGCGAGCCCCAGGTCTCCAACTGGTCGGCGGCGGCGGCGCGGAACGTGTCGGCCGCGCCCAGCAGCACCGTGCGGCCGTCGGCGACGAGGACGCGGGCCAGCTTGCCGGTGGTGGTGGTCTTGCCGACGCCGTTGACGCCGACGACGAGGACGACGGCAGGCTTGCCCGAGTGCGGCAGCGCGTGCACGACGCGGTCCATCTCCGGGTGCAGCGCGTCGACCAGCACGTCGCGCAGCAGGGCGCGGGCGTCGTCGGGCGTGCGCACGCCGCGGCTCGCGATCTGCTCGCGCAGCGCCGCGACGACCTGGTCGGTGATGGCCGAACCGAGGTCGGCCATGAGGAGGGTGTCCTCGACGTCGGTCCACGAGTCCTCGTCCAGGTCGCCCGCGCCGAGCAGGCCGAGCAGGCCCTGGCCGAACGTGGACCGCGACCGCGACAGCCGCCCGCGCAGCCGCTCCAACCGGCCCGCGGTGGGCTCGATCTCGTCGATCTCGGACGCCTCTTCGGGCAGGTCCACCTCGACGAACCCGCGCTTGACCGAGTCGCGCGGCACGGACGCGTCGTCGCCGACGCCCGGCTGGCCGTCGACCTCGGTGCGGTCGGCGACCGGGTGCTCGACCGGCTCGACGACCTCGGGCCCGGCCACCTCAGGCCCGGTCACCTCGGGCTGGGCGACCGGGGGCTGGGCGACCGAGGGCTGGGCGACCGGGGGCTGCGCGGTGTCGGGCCGGACGACGTCGGGCCGGACCACCTCGGGCTCGGCGGTCCGGGGTGGCGCGGCGGTCGGCGCGTTGAACGTGATCGCCCCGCCGGCCTGGTAGCCCTTCGCGGGCTTCTCGACCTCGTCGCGCTGGGCGTCGGTGAGGCTGATCCGCCGGCGCCGGGACAGCGCGACGCCCGCCACGAGGGCGACCGCGAGCAGTGCCGCGACGACGACGATGATCCAGATCAGGGACGTGGTGGACACCGGCCAATCCTCGCACGCCCCCCTATGTGGACGATCGACGAACCGAGTTGATTTCCGGCAACTTTCCCACCGGCACTCTTGCGCGCTGCGGGCTGTGTGGAATACACCACAGGGCGTGAGGGTGATAGGGCTCATCTCGGGCACGTCGATGGACGCCGTCGACGTCGCCGTCGCCGACCTGTCGCTGGACGGGCCGACCGTCCTGCTGACCACCGTCGAGCACGCCGAGCACCCGTTCCCGCCCGAGCTGCGCGTGCCGCCGACGAGCGCCGCCGAGCTGTGCGAGCTGGACACGCGGCTCGGTCAGCTGTTCGCGGACGTGGCGTCGCGGTACGAGGGCGAACTGGTGTCGTCGCTCGGCCAGACCGTGCACCACTGGGTCGAGGACGGCCGCTGCCTCGGCACGCTCCAGCTCGGCCAGCCCGCGTGGATCGCCGAGGCGACCGGCCTGCCCGTGGTGTCCGACCTGCGGGCCCGCGACGTCGCGGCGGGCGGGCACGGCGCGCCGCTGGCGAGCACCCTCGACGCGCTGTGGCTCGCCGACGCCGACGGCCCCACCACCGCGCTCAACATCGGCGGTATCGCCAACGTCACCAAGGTTTCACCCGGAGGTGTGATCGCCTACGACACCGGACCGGGCAACGCGCTCATGGACGCCGCGATGGTCGTCCTCTCCGGCGGGATGCGCGACCGCGACACCGACGGCGAGTTCGCCCGGCGCGGTCGCGTGCACACCGCACTGCTCGACCGGCTCCTCGCCGACCCCTACTACGCGCGGCCCGCGCCGAAGTCGACCGGCAAGGAGCACTTCAACCGCGCCTACCTCGACCGCGTCACCGAGGGCCTGACCATGCCCGCCGAGGACCTGCTGGCCACGCTCACCGAGCTGACCGCGCGCACGGTCGCCGCCGAGTGCGAGGGCACCGTGGTCGGCTCGGGCGGCGGGATGCGCAACCCCGTGCTCGTCGAGTCGCTGCGGCGGCACGTCGACCTGCGCGCCAGCGACGAACTGGGGTTGCCCCCGGACGCCAAGGAGTCCTACCTGGCCGCGCTGCTGGGCTTCCTCGCCTGGCACGGCCTGCCGGCCAACGTGCCGTCCGCCACCGGCGCCGCCGGCCCCCGCCCGCTGGGGTCGTTCACCCCCGGCCGCTATCCCCTGCGCCTGCCCGAACCCGCGATCACCGCCGTTCGCGGGCTCAGAATCACTGGAGGACGCCGTGCGCGCACTTGATGTCGGCATCATCGTGCTGTTCCTGGTGGGCATGCCGCTGCTGGGGGTGTGGATCGGCGGGCGGCAGCGCTCGGCGACCGACTACTTCGTCAGCGAGCGCCGCATCTCGTGGTGGGTCGTGTGCGTCTCGGTGGTGTCCGCGGAGACGTCCACGCTGACCGTGCTGAGCGTGCCGACGATCGCCTACCTGGGCACGATGACGTTCCTGTCGCTCGCGATCGGCTACCTGGTCGGCCGGGTCGTGGTGTCGTTCGTGTTGCTCCCCAAGTACGTCGCGGGCGAGCTGGTCACCGCCTACGGGTTCCTGGGCAAGCGGTTCGGGCCGGGCGTCCAGGGCACCGCGTCGGTGACGTTCCTCGTGACCCGGCTGCTCGCCGACGGCCTGCGGCTGTTCGCCACGGCCATCCCGGTGAAGGTCGTGCTGGCCGCGTACGGCGTGAACGCCTCGTACTGGGTGATCGTGGCCGTGCTCGGCATCGCGATGGTGGTCTACAGCTTCCTCGGCGGCGTGCGGGCCGTCGTGTGGGTCGACGCGATCCAGATGCTCTGGTACGTCGTCGGCGCGGCCGTGGTGATCGTCGTGCTGAGCGGGAAGCTGCCCGACGGCTGGTTCTCGTCGGCCTCCGACGCGGGCAAGTTCCAGGTGTTCGACCTGTCGGCGTCGCCCTTCACGTCGCCGTACGCGATGCTGACCGCGTTCGTCGGCGGCGCGGTGCTGTCGATGGCCTCGCACGGCGCGGACCAGCTCATCGTGCAGCGGCTGATGGCGACCAAGGACGTGAAGGCGGCGCAGAAGGCGCTGATCGCCAGCGGCGTCGTGGTGTTCCTCCAGTTCGCGCTGTTCCTGTTCATCGGCGTGATGCTGTGGGCCTTCTACAAGGCCGCCGCGCCGGTGAAGGACCTCGGGCTCAACAACAACGACGAGCTGTTCGCGCACTTCATCGTCAACGACATGCCGTCGGGCCTGTCCGGGTTCGTGATCGCGGGCATCCTCGCCGCCGCGCTGTCGTCGTCGCTGGGCGCGCTGGCGTCCTCGACGGTGACGGACGTGGTGCAGCGCGTGCGGCGGACGCCGATGAGCGACGCCGAGGTGTTCCGGCAGGGCCGGCTGTGGACGGTCGCGTGGGCCGGGTTGCTGATCGTGTGCGCCGGGCTGTTCGCGACCCTGACGCGGCGCGGCAACCCGATCGTGGAGCAGGGCCTGTCGATCGCCGGGTTCACCTACGGCGCGCTGCTGGGCGCGTTCCTGCTGGGGCTGCTGTTCCGCAGGGCGCGGCAGCTCGACGCGGTCGTGGCGTTCGCGGTGACGGTCGTCGTGATGGCGTTCGTGATCCTGGGCGTGAAGTTCGTCGGCCCGGACGCGACCCTGGCGATCGACTTCTCCCCCGCCGCGCCCGCGCAGAAGATCGTGTCCCTGGCGTACCCGTGGTACACCCCGATGGGTGTGCTGATCACGCTGGTGGTGGGTGGCCTGATGTCGTTGCGGCACAAGGGCGACCAGCCGCCGGACGTGGCGGAACCGGTGTCCGCCAAGGCCGCCTGACGCGGGACCGGCCCGCCGGTTCCGCCGGTGTTGTCGGTGGTGGTCGGTAAGATCGGAAGCAGGGGTCCCCCTGGGCGGGGACCCCTGCTGCGCGTTCGCGTTCGGGGGACTTCGCGGGGCGGGGGTTCGCGGCCGGGGAACTTCGGGTTCCGGGGGTTCGCGGTCCGGGGGTTCGCGGTCTGGGGGCCGCCGAGGGGGTCGACCGGAGCCGGGGCCAAGGTTGGTACCGGGGCCGGGGCCGGGGCTGGACGCGGTCGGGGGCGGCTCGGGTTCGGGCTGAGGGTGGACGGGCGTGGGTCGGGTGGGGCGTGGGTCGGGGCGTGGGTCAGGGCGGGGTGCGGGTCACGCGGCCCGGCCCGCTCGGTAGGCCACGAGTTCCAGGTGCAGCCGGAAGCCCAGGCGTTCGAACAGCCGCTGGGACGACCGGTTGCCCGCGAGGATCGCGGCGGCGGCCTGGGGGCGCGCGCCGGCCGACTCGGCGAGCTTCCAGACCAGTTCGGTGATCAGGGCCGCGCCGACGCCCTGGCCGCGCACGTCCGGTTCCACGGCCACGAAGTCGAGGTAGAACTCGCTCGGCTCGGCCTTGCCGGACGCGTAGCCGAGGACGCGGTCGCCGTCCATGGCCACCACGACGGTGTGCTTGCGGCTGCCGTCGACGAGCGAACGGCCGGACAGGTAGGTCTTCGGGAAGCACCGCTCGTGCAGCACGGCCACGGCCTCGTGCACGGCGCGGTCGGTGGGCAGGACGCGCATTTCGCGCGCCGGGCCGGTGCGCGGGCAGCTCACCTCGCGCAGCAGCAGGGCGCGCAGGCCGTCGCCCTTCAGGGTGTGGATGCCGCACGGTCGGGCGGCGGAGAAGCGGTGCCGCTCGGCGAACGCGGCCAGCCGCCGGTGGCCGGTGTGGCCGAGCAGCTCGCGGTCGGCGACGCCGTCGAGCAGCGGCGCGGCGCGGGCGTAGAGGGCGTCGGCGGTCTGGTCCCAGATGCGGCTGCCCGCCGGGTGGTTGACGGGCACGTCGACGAACGGGCCGTGCAGGAAGGCGCGGTTCAGCTCGGTGTCGACCTCGACGCTCAGCGCGCCGCACACGCGGCCGGAGTCGTCGGTGGCGACGACCGTGCACGAGCCCCAGTCGGGCTCGAACTCGGCCAGTTCGGCGGCGAGGTCGCCGAGCGTCTCGCCGAGGTAGCCGATGTGGTGCGCGTCGTCGGCCTGCAGGCGCAGGACGAAGGCGAGCACGGCGTCCAGGTCGTCCTGGGTGGCGGGACGGATGTCGTACATGTCTGAGATGGTCACCCGCGGGGTCGGATGAACGCGAGGGAGTTTTCAGTGGTGGACGCCGGGGTGGACGCCGGGGTGGGCGTGGGGCCGGACGCGGGGCTGGGCGCCGGGGTGGTGCGGGCGGTCGCGCGGGCGTGCGGCGCGTTCCTCGACGGGGTGGTCGGGGCCGACTGGTCGGCGGAGGTGCCGGAGATCGGCTGGACGGTCGCCGCGACGGTGGCGCACGTGTCGGACTGCCTGCTCTGGTACTCGTCGGACCTCGCCGCGGGGCCGGTGGAGCTGAACGCGGCGGAGGTGCGGGTGCGGCCGTCGTCCCCGCCCGCGGACCTGGTGCGCGCGCTGCGGACGTCGGCCGAGGTGCTCGCCGCCGTCGTGGGGGCGCACCCGCCCGACGCGCGCGGCTGGCACCCGTGGGGCCTGTCGGACCCGGCCGGGTTCGCCGGGATGGGCTGCGACGAGATGCTGGTGCACACCCACGACGCGGCGCGCGGCCTCGGCGCGGTGTTCGCGCCCGACCCGGAGCTGCCCGCGGCGGTGCTGCGGCGGATGTTCCCGGACGTGCCGCCCGGCGACGACCCGATGGCCGCTCTGCTGTGGGCGAACGGCCGGGTCCCGCTCGGCGACCGGCCGCGGCGCACCTCGTGGCGGTGGCGCTGCGCACCGCTCGGCTCCTAACGTCGGGATCATGACGGACGAGGTCCTGGACATCCCCTTCGCCGACGCGTTCTCCTTCGACCCCTCCCCCACGTGGGCCAGGCTGCGCGAGGAGGCGCCGGCCGTGCGGGTGCGCACGCTCGCGGGCGCGCGGGTGTGGCTGGTGACCCGGTACGACGACGTGAGGCTGGTGCTGGCCGACCCGCGGTTCTCCCGCGCGGCGGTGGTCAAGGAGGGCGCGCCGCGGGTGGGCGTCTCGCGACCGCTGGCCGGCACCCTGCCGACCACGGACCCGCCCGAGCACACCCGGCTGCGCAAGCTGGTCTCCGGCGCGTTCGCGCACCGGCGGATCGAGCGGACCCGGGAGTGGGTGCGCGGGCTGTGCGAGCGGCTGGCCGACGACCTGGCCGACGACCTGGCCGCCGACCTGGCCGCCGACCCGGGCGACGGGGCCGACCTGCGGCGGGTGTTCGCGCTGCCGCTGCCGATCCAGGTGATCTGCACGCTGCTCGGCGTGCCCTACGACGACCGGGAGCGGTTCCGCGAGTGGGTCGAGCTGTCGTACAGCCTGGAGATGTCCGAGCGGGAGCGCGTCGAGGGGGCGATGGCGAGCCTGCTGGGGTACATGGGCGCGCTGGTCTCGGAGAAGCTCGCGGCGCGGCGGTCGGACGACCTGCTCGACGAGCTGTGCGCGACCTCGCTGACGCACGACGAGCTGGTGGCGTTCGCGCTGAACCTGCTGGTCGCCGGGCACGAGACGTCGGCGAACCAGATCACCAGCTTCGTCGCCACGCTGCTGCGCGACCGGCGGCACTGGGAACGGCTGGTGGCCGAGCCCGACCTGGTGCCGAGCGCGGTGGAGGAGCTGATGCGGTTCACGCGGCTCAGCGAGGTCGGGCAGCTGCGGGTGGCGCTGGAGGACGTCGAGGTCGCCGGGGTCGTGGTGCGTGCGGGCGAGGGCGTGATGGCGTCGATCGGCTCGGCCAACCGCGACCCGCGGGCGTTCGGCGCGCCGGACGAGCTGGACCTGGCGCGGACGCCGAACCCGCACCTGGCGCTCGGCGCCGGCCCGCACTTCTGCCTGGGCGCCCAACTGGCCCGGATCGAGCTCCAGGAGGCGCTGGGCGTGCTGCTGAGGCGGTTCCCGGGCCTGCGGGCGGCGCGACCGGTCGAGGAACTGGCGTGGCGTCGGGTGCTGGTCAGCGGCCTGGCGGAGCTGCCGGTCGTGCTGGGTTGAGCGACATCACTTGCCGCGCGTTCACGGCTGGGGAACCCTGGACGGGTGAGCAGTGAGGAAACGATCCAACTCGAACTCAACGACAGTGGGGTGGCGGTAGACCTCCCGATGCCCGCCAACCAGCGGGACCAGGTCCAGGAAGTCCCCTACCGGCCCGTGGAGTTCCGCGACGACGACCTGCCCAGCGCGTTGGAGCGCGCCGCCTCGTGGCTGCGGCAGACCCAGGACTGGCTCGGCGAGCCGGTGGACGTGATCGCCGTGCACCTGGACTACGACGACACCAAGGGCTCGCCGTACTACGCGTTGAAGCTGTTGTGCAACGAAGAGGACCTGGCAGGGGTGCCGAAGGTCGTGCGCGAGCACGAAGGCTCCTCCACTACTAGCGAGTAACGTACGCTGGTCGTATGCCAGATCGCGTGTACCCGCCGGTGATCGCCGCGGCCAAGCTGATGTTCCGCGTGCTCGACCTGCGCATCGCCCGGGACGGCACGGAGCACGTGCCGACCACCGGCGGGGCCGTGCTGGCCTCGAACCACGTGTCCTACCTGGACTTCATCTTCGCCGGGTTCGGCGCGCTGCCCGCGCGCCGACTCGTCCGGTTCATGGCCAAGCACGAGGTGTTCGAGCACCGCGTGTCCGGCCCGCTGATGCGCGGGATGCACCACATCCCGGTGGACCGGGGTGCCGGCCAGGCGTCCTACCAGCAGGCCCTGGCCGCGCTGCGCGCCGGCGAGGTCGTCGGGATCTTCCCCGAGGCCACGATCAGCCGGTCGTTCACGGTCAAGGAGGTCAAGAGCGGCGCCGTGCGGCTCGCGGCCGAGGCGGGCGTGCCGCTGCTGCCGACCGCCGTGTGGGGCACCCAGCGGCTGTGGACCAAGGGCCGGCCCAAGAGCCTGACCCAGCGACACGTGCCGATCACGATCGTCGTCGGCGAGCCGATCGAGCCGACCACCGACGCCGCCCTGCGCACCCGGATGCAGGAGCTGCTGGACCAGGCCCAGGCGCGCTACCCGGAGTCCGGCGACGGCCAGTGGTGGCAGCCCGCGCACCTCGGCGGCACCGCGCCCACGCCGGAGGAGGCCGTCCGGCTCGACGAGCGCAGGGGCGCGTCACCCGCGTAGCGGTCCGCGGCGCGGTCACCCGCCGGGCTCGACCCCGGGTTCGGCGGGCTCCGCGGCGGGAACGCCGGTGGTAGCGGGCTCGGCGGCGACGGCGGGCCCGGCAGTGGCGGGGTCAGCGGCAGGCTCGGCGACGGCGGGCTCGGCGGTAGCCGGTTCGGCGGCGACGGGTTCGGCAGCGACGGGCCCGGCAGCCGGCTCGGCGGCGGCGGCGGGCTTGGGCTTGGCGCGCTTCGGCCGGTCCTCCGCCGCGCGCAGGCGCTGCGAGATCACCTGGCTGATGCCGTCACCGCGCATCGAGACGCCGTACAGGGCGTCGGCGATCTCCATCGTCGGCTTCTGGTGCGTGATGATCAGCAGCTGCGAGTGCTCGCGCAGCTGCTCGAACAGGCTGATCAGCCGGTGCAGGTTGGTGTCGTCCAGCGCCGCCTCGACCTCGTCCATCACGTAGAACGGCGAGGGCCGGGCGCGGAAGATCGCGACCAGCATGGCGACCGCCGCCAGGGACTTCTCCCCGCCGGACAGCAGGGACAGCCGCTTGACCTTCTTGCCCGGCGGCCGGGCCTCCAGCTCGATGCCGGTGGTCAGCATGTCGCCCGGCTCGGTCAGCACGAGCCTGCCCTCGCCGCCGGGGAACAGGACCTTGAACACGACCTCGAACTCGCGGGCCACGTCCTCGTAGGCCGCCGTGAAGACCTCCAGGATCTTGTCGTCGACCTCCTTCACGACGGTCAGCAGGTCGCGCCGGGTCGCCTTGATGTCCTCCAGCTGGTTGGACAGGAACTTGTAGCGCTCCTCCAGCGCGGCGAACTCCTCCAGCGCCAGCGGGTTGACCTTGCCGAGCAGCGACATGTCCCGCTCGGCCCGCTTGGCGCGCCGGACCTGGGTGTCGCGGTCGTACGGGATGGGCTGCGGCGCGGTGACGGCCTCGCCGCGCTCCTTGGCCGCCTCGTACTCGGCGACCTCGTGCGGCGACGGCGGGATGAACACGTCCGGGCCGTACTCGGCGACCAGGTCGTCCAGGCCGATGCCGAAGTCGTCGGCGACCTTGCTCTCCAGCTGCTCGATGCGCATCCGCTGCTCGGCGCGCAGCACCTCGTCCCGGTGCACGGCGTCGGTCAGCTTCTCCAGCTCCACCGACATCTCCCGCACCAGGCTGCGCACCTGCGCGAGGAACGCCTCGCGTTGGCCCCGGCGCTCCTGGGCGGCGTCGCGCTCGCGGGCGGCGCGCTCCAGGGACACCGCGATCCGCGCCAGCGCCACCTCGCCGCCGCGCACGACGGCCTTGGCGACGACCGCGCCCCGGGCACGGGCGGCGTGCGCGCGCTGGGCGCGTTCCCGCGCCTCGCGCTCGGCGCGGGCGGCGCGGCGCAGGCCCTCGGCCTTGCCCTGCACCGCGCGGGCGCGTTCCTCGGCGGTGCGCAGCGACAGCCGCGCGTCCACCTCGCCCTGCCGGGCGGAGGCCAGTTCGGCGGCCATCTCGTCGCGGTGCGCGGTGTCCGGCTCGTCCTCCAGGTCCTGCTGCTCCTGGGCGACGAGGAGGCGCTCCTCCAGCTCGGCGAGCTTGAGCAGGTTCTCCTCGCGGGCCGCCTCGACCTTCTCGCGCTGCGCGCGCACCCGCTCGACCTCGGCCTCGGCGGACCGCACAGCCGCGGCGAGCCGGTTGAGCCGCTCCGAGGACCGGGCGCGCCGCACCTTGGCCTCGTTGAGCTGCTCCTTGAGGGCGGCGACCTCGGCGCGCCTGGCCTGCTGCTCGGCCCGCGCGCCCTCCAGGGCCGCCGTGCACTGCTCGGCCGCGCGCTCGGCCAGCGCCAGCTTCTCCGCGGCCTCGTCCACCGCGGCCTGCACCTCGATGACGCTCTGGCTGCGCGCGCCGGAGCCGCCGACGGCCCAGTCCGCGCCCAGCACGTCGCCCTCGCGGGTCACGGCCCGCACGTCCGGGTGGGCCTCCACCAGCGGCCGGGCCGCGCCCAGGTCGTCGACGACGGCGAGCCGGTCCAGCGCCCGGTGCAGCGCGGGCCGCAGCGCCTCGGGCGCCTGCACCAGCTCCACGGCCCACCGCGCGCCCGGCGGCAGCGACGGCCAGCCGGAGCGGTCGGCACCGGTCCCGGCGCCGCCGATCAGCACGCCCGCGCGCCCGCCGTCCTGCTCCTTCAACAGCTCCAGCGCGGCCACCGCGTCGGAACCCGACGCCACCGCCACCGCGTCCGCGACCGGCCCGAGGGCGGCGGCCAGCGCGACCTCGGCGCCCGGTTCCACGGTCAGCAGCGCGGCCACCGACCCGAGCAGGCCGGGCAGCCGGGACGCGAGCAGCGCGCCCGCGCCGTCCTTGCGGGTCAGGCCGAGCGACAGCGCGTCCACGCGCGCCCGCCACGACGCGATGTCGCGTTCGGCGGTCCGCTCGGACCTCACCAGCTCCTCGACCCGGCTCCGCGCCGCGTCGTTCGCCTCGACGGCCAGCCGGTGCCGCTCGTCGAGGCCGACGTCGTCCTCGTCCTCGGTGCCGGTGGCCTCGCGGCCCTCGGCCAGCTCCTGCTGCGCCAGCTCGGAGCGCTCGACGGCCTCGGCGAGCGCGGTGGACATGCGCTCGATCTCCTCGGCGGTCGCGCTCGTCTTGGACCGCAGCGCCTCCACCTGCCCGGACAGCCGGGCCAGGCCCTCGCGGCGGTCGGCGATGGCGCGCACGGCGGCCAGGTGCGCCTTCTCCGCGGCCGACACCTGGCGCTCCAGCTCGGCGCGGGTCTCCACGGCCTCCGCCAGCCCCACCCGGGCCTCGGTCACCGCCTCCTGGAGCTCCTCCTCCAGCAGCGCGGTCTGCTCGGCCTCGGCCTCCAGCTCGTCCGGGTCGCGCCCGCCGCGCGGCGCCTCGACCGCCGCCGACAGGTGCCGCTCACGCTCCACGGCCAGCCGCACGGTGCCGCGCAACCGCTCCTCCAGCGCGGAGAGCCGGTACCAGGTGTCCTGGGCCTGCTGGAGCTTCGGCGCGTCGGCCGCGACCTGGTCCTCCAGCTCGTTCTGCTGGAACTGCGCCTGCTGGAGGGACTTCTCCACCTCGGCCCGGCGGGCGCGGGCGCGGGCCTCGTCCTGCTCCTCGCGGGCCAGCGCCTCGCGCTGCGTCACCAGGTCGTCGGCCAGCAGGCGCATCCGCGCGTCGCGCAGCTCGGACTGCACGACCTGGGCGCGGCGGGCGATCTCGGCCTGCTTGCCCAGCGGCTTGAGCTGGCGGCGCAGCTCGGCGGTGAGGTCGGTGAGGCGGGTCAGGTTCGCCTGCATCGCCTCCAGCTTCCGCAGCGCCTTCTCCTTGCGCTTGCGGTGCTTGAGGACGCCGGCGGCCTCCTCGACGAACGCGCGGCGCTCCTCCGGCTTGGACTCCAGGATCGCGGCGAGCTGGCCCTGGCCGACGATCACGTGCATCTCGCGGCCGATGCCGGAGTCGCTGAGCAGCTCCTGGATGTCCATCAGCCGGCAGGAGTTGCCGTTGATCTCGTACTCGGTGGCGCCCTCGCGGAACATGCGGCGGGTGATCGACACCTCGACGTAGTCGATCGGCAGCGCGCCGTCGGAGTTGTCGATGGTCAGCGTCACCTCGGCGCGGCCGAGCGGCGCGCGGCCGGACGTGCCGGCGAAGATGACGTCCTCCATCTTGCCGCCGCGCAGGTCCTTCGCGCCCTGCGTCCCCATCACCCAGCGCAGCGCGTCCAGCACGTTCGACTTGCCGGAGCCGTTGGGGCCGACGACGCACGTGATGCCCGGCTCGAAGCGCAGGGTGGTAGCCGAGGCGAAGGACTTGAAGCCCTTCAGCGTCAGGCTCTTGAGGTGCACGCGAGGCAGCGTAACCGAGAAGGGTTCCGGCCGGTCACGGGCGGGGCGGGGCTGACCTGCGCGATCACGGCGCCACCGAGACCAGGACCTCCATGTCCACCACCACGTCGAGGCGTTCGATCTCCCCGACCTCGAACGAGGTCGCACCGGGGACGCGCTCGCCGCCGGCGTCGTCGGCGCCCCACCAGCCGCCGACCTCGGTGTGCCCGGCGCGGTCGTGCACGACGAGCTTGCACCTCATGCCCCTGGGCACGTTGCCGATGCTCAGCCTCAGCTCCGTGCCCCACGACCGGCCGACGAGGTCCGCGCGGGCCTCGACGCCGGACGTCGCGTCGACGGCGTGCCAGCTGACCGCGGCCGGGGCGTCGTCGCTCGGCGGCACGAGCAGCAGCGCGCCCGCGACCAGCGGCACGAGCGCCGCCGCGGCGACCGGCAGCGGCCACCGCCACCTCCGGCGACGGCGGGCGACCGGTCCGGGTCCGACCGGTCCGAGTCCGACCGGCCCGGGTCCGGGCGGCGCGGGTTCCGCCGGCGGCAGCGGCCACAGGTCGGGTCCCGGGCCGGGGTCGTCGAACGGCAGCTCCAGGTCCGACAGCCGGACCTGGCCGAGCAGGCCGGGCAGCGGCGCGAGGCGCACCACCTCCCGGCGGCAGGCGGCGCAGCCGTGCGCGTGCCGCTCGAACCACGCCCGTTCCGCCGGGTCGAGCGACCCGAGCAGGTAGGCGCCCAGGGCGACGGTCTCCGTGCAGCTCACGGCCGGGTCACCCCCCGCTCCTCCAGCGCGTCGCGCAGCGCGCGCAGGGCGTAGAAGCAGCGCGACTTGACCGTGCCGGGCGGGACGCCCAGCGCCGAGGCCGCCTCGGCGACCGAGCGCCGCCGGTAGTACAGCTCCACCACGGCGGTGCGGTGGTCGTGGCTGAGGCCCTTGAGCGCCTCGGTGACCTGCCAGCCCTGGAGGACGTGCTCCAGCGCGTCGACCACCGGCGGCAGGCGCCCGGGTCCGACCGGGGTCCCCGGCTCGGCGAACACCCCCGGCTCGGCGAGAACGCGCGGCTCGGCGAGGACCCCCGGCTCGGCGGGGACCTCCGGGGTGCGGCCGGCGCGCTCGCGGAAGCCGGAGACGGCCAGGTCGCGCGCCACGGTGTGCAGCCACGGCCCCGCGTCGTCCGGGGTCAGCCCGCCGGCGTGCCGCCACGCCCTGAGCAGGGTCTCCCGGACCACCTCCTCCGCCCGCCGGTGGTCACCCCCGACCAGGCGCAGGACGTAGCCGTGCAGGGGGCCGCGCCAGCGGCCGTACAACTGCCTGACGACATCTTCGCCCCGGTCCACATCGAGGTACTACGCCACCGGGCGCGGGCGCGTTCAACGCTCGGCGAAACCGGTGAGGCCGCCGCGGGGCTCCGACCAGCGCTCCACGACCGATTCCACCCGACCGGGGGTGGCGCCGGACCGGAGGGCGTCCACCAATCGGCGGCACGCGGGCTCCGGCCCCTCGGCGTTGACCTCCACCCGGCCGTCCCGCAGGTTGGACGCGGAACCGACGAGCCCCAGCTCAAGGGCTCGCGAGCGGGTCCACCACCGGAACCCGACGCCCTGGACGTGCCCGCGCACCCACGCGGTGAGGCGCACGGTCGGTACTTCTTCACCCATCGAGGCCATCCAAATATTTCACCCATTAGTGGTACGGTGCGCGACCGTGACTGCACGACGCGGTAATCGATCCGTGATCGGCGTACTCCTCGGCCTGCTGCTCGGCGCGGCCGGTGCGACCGGCGTGGCGTTCGCCGGTCCGGAGCGGCTGGCCCCGTTCACCGGCCAGAGCACGGCGCAGGGCGGCGGCCCCGGCAAGGGTATCGGCGTCGGCGGTGTGGGCGGCGTCGGCGGGCCCGCCCCGGAGCGCGAGCCCGAGGCACCGCCCGTGACGACCGGGGCCCCGTCGTCCACCACCACGACCACCGAGGCGACGACGACCACCACCGCCGCGCCCACCACCACGACCACCGGGACGACGACCACCGAGACCCGCGAGTCGTCGACCGCGCCCACCACCACGACCACCGAGGCCCCGGTGTCGCCCCAGGCCGAGGTCGTGGCCCTGGTCAACGACGCCCGCGAGCTGGCGGGCTGCGAGCCGCTGACCGTCGACGAGCGCGTGACGGCCGCCGCCCGGGACCACACCTCCGACATGGCCGACCGCGACTACTTCTCGCACACCACCCCGGAGGGCGTGGACTTCGCCCAGCGGATGCGCTCGGCGGGCTACCCCAACCCCGGTGGCGAGAACATCGCGAAGGGCCAGCGCTCGGCCGAGCAGGTCATGAAGGCGTGGATGAACTCCGACGGCCACCGGCGCAACATCCTCAACTGCGGCTTCACCACGATCGGGGTGGGCCTGGACACGCGCGGCTGGTACTGGACCCAGAACTTCGGCTGGTAGATCACCTTGGGAGCACCGTTGCACGACACCCCAGAGCAGGGCACGCCGGGAGACGGCACTCCGGAGTACCGGACCCCGGAGCCCGACACCTCCCGCAGGCGCGTGTCGCCGCACTGGCTGCTGGCCGCGTCCGGTGTCGCCGTGTCGACGATCTTCGCCACCGTCGCCTCCTTCGCGGGCGCGAGCCCCGGCGCGGCGCCCGCGCCCACCCCGCGCGAGGACGTGGTCAACCGCGACACCCTCACCACGGTGCCGCGCACGTCCTCGTCGGCCGAGTCGGTCACCGTGACCACGACGACCGGGACGACGACGTCCTCGTCGGCCGCCGGCACGACGACCACGACCACCGCGAAGCGGACCCGGGTCACGACGGTCACCAACCCCGACGGCACCACGACCACCACGACGGTCGAGGACACCGGGCCGACGCAGCAGCCGACCGACCCCGGCCAGGTGACCACGACGACCACCACGCCGCCGCCGGTCGTCACGACGACCACCACGACCACCACGACGGTGGTGGTCCCGACGACGACCACCACGACGGAGCCCGACAAGCCGACGACGTAACGAGCGTCCGCGCGACCGGTGACGGTCCTCCACACCATCGGGTGGAGGACCGGCTCGGGTGGTGAAAGTCGCGCCCCGCGCCGCCGATACCCCGGACACCCGGCCGACCGACCGGGTTTTCCCCAGGGAGTTGGCGTGTTCGAGGAAGATCGTCCGGCGTCGCCGAAGAAGCGGTTCTCGTCGGTGGCCCTGCTCGCGGCGGGCGGCGCCGTCGTCGCCACCGTCATGGCCACCCTCGCGTCCGTGCTGGCCGGGGGCGACCCGCAACCGGCCCCGCCGGAACCGCGTGCCGGCGTGGACGAGTCGCCGGGCACCTACGAGAGCGTCGCGCCCGACGGCCGCACGGCCACCGTCGTCGTCACGGTGTCCACCCGCGTCGGCGCGGTCAAGCGCGGCGACGCGGCGGCCCCGAAGTCCGGGGAGCCGCGCACCGCCCCGGAGTCGGTGCGGACCACCGCGGTGACGCCGGGCTCGCCGGGGGCACCGGAGACGACGTCGCCGCCGCCGAGCAACCCGCCGTCGTCGTTCGACCCGCCGTCCTCCGCCGCGCCGTCGAGCACCACCCCGACCGGGACGACGACGGACGCCCCGTAGCGCTACCGGGCAGCGCTACCAGGCGTCGCCGGCGCGCCAGTCGCACGCGAGGTCGCCGCGCAGGTCCGGCAGCGCGGTCCCGGCGGGCAGCACGAAGACCCCGTCGTCCTCCTCCTCGGTGCGCACGAGGCCGTCCGGGGTCATCGCGAAGGTCCGGCCGCGCCACCGCAGCCACCCGCGCGCCGCGTAGAAGCCCAGGCCGTCCTCGGAGGCGCTCAGCGCACCGAACGCGTACCCGCCGCGCACGACGCCCTCCAGCGCGCCCATCACCGCGCCGCCGACGCCCCGGCGGCGGTGCGGCGCCCGGACGGCGACGGCCTCGACGTACCCGACCCGCACGGGGCGGCCGTCGTGCGCCAGCTGCCGCCGCACGACCGCCCCGTGCCCGACGAGGTCGTCGCCGTCGCGCGCGAGGGCGTGCACGCCGCCAAGGCAGTGGTCCCAGTCCTCGTCGGAGAACCCGCCGTCGAACGCCTCGTCGAGCAGCGCCCGCACGGCGGCGCGGTCGGCCCGGGACAGCTGCCAGGTGTGGACCAGGGAGACGGGTGACACGCCTCACAGCCTAGGGGCGTCACGTCCCCGGCCCCCGTCCCGCTCCACCACCGGACGAGAGGACGGGAACATGGCGGAGCACATCGTGGTGGTCGGGGCGGGCTACACCGGCCTGGCGGCGGCCAAGCTGGCGGCGAGGTGGACCGGCTCGCGGGTCACCCTGGTCAACGCGCGGGACCGGTTCGTGGAACGGGTGCGGCTGCACCAGCTCGCCGCGGGGCAGCGGCTGCGCGACCTGCCGCTGCGCGACCTGCTCGGGGGCACCGGCGTGGAGCTCGTGGTCGACCGGGTGACCGGCGTCGACCTCGCCGCGCGCCGGGTGCGGCTCACCGGCGGCTCCCTGGGCTACGACCGCCTGGTCTACGCCCTGGGCAGCCGGGCCTCCTTCACCGTGCCGGGCGCGGCCGAGCACGCGCACTCGGTCGCCACGGCGGAGGACGCCGAGCGCCTCGCCGGGGCGCTCGCCACCGCGCGCTCGGTCGTCGTCGTCGGCGGCGGGCTGACCGGTGTCGAGGCCGCGGCGGAGCTGGCCGAGTCGCGCCCGGAGCTGGACGTGGCGCTGGTGACCGGCGGCGGGTTCGGGCAGGCGCTGTCGGCGAGGGGCCGGCGGCACGTGCGCCGGGTGTTCGACCGGCTCGGCGTGGTCGTGCGCGACGGCGCGGGCGTCGCGGAGGTGGACGCCGGCGGCGTGGTGCTCGACGGCGGCGAGCGGGTCGCGGCCGACGCGGTCGTGTGGACGGCGGGGTTCGCGGTCCCCGAGCTGGCCCGCGAGGCGGGGCTGGCGGTGGACGCCGCGGGCCGCGTGCTCGTCGACCAGACCCTCACGTCGGTCTCGCACCCCGAGGTGCTGGCGATCGGCGACGCCGCCGCGATCAGGCGGCAGGACGGCCTGGAGCTGCGCATGGCGTGCGCGACGGGCCTGCCGACCGCGCAGCGGGCCGTGCGGGCGCTGGCGCGGCGGCAGCGGGGCGAGGAGCCCGGGCCGCTGGGCTTCCGGTACGTCAACCAGTGCGTCAGCCTGGGCCGCCGGGACGGGCTGATCCAGTTCGTGGACGCCGACGACCGGCCGAGGGAGCTGGTCCTCACCGGGCGGCTCGCGGCGCGCTACAAGGAGCTGGTGGTGCGCGGGACCGTGCTGTTCGAGCGGCACCCCGTCCTCCCCGCCGGGTGAGGCCGGGCGGGCTCACACCTCGAAGCGGTAGCCCATCCCCGGTTCCGTGACCAGGTGCCGGGGGTGGGACGGCTCGGGCTCCAGCTTGCGGCGCAGCTGCGCCAGGTACACCCGGAGGTAGTGCGTCTCCTTCGCGTACTGCGGGCCCCACACCTCCTGGAGCAGCTGCTTCTGCGCCACCAGCCGGCCGCGGTGGCGGGCCAGGACCTCCAGCAGGCCCCACTCGGTGGGCGTCAGGTGCACCTCGGCGCCGTCGCGCAGCACCTTCTTCGCCGCCAGGTCCACGGTGAACGACGCCGTCTCCACGACCGCGTCCTCGCCCTCCACGACGGCGCCGCGCCGCACCGCCGCGCGCAGCCGGGCCAGCAGCTCGTCCATGCCGAACGGCTTCGTCACGTAGTCGTCCGCGCCCGCGTCCAGGGCCTCCACCTTGTCGGCGGAGTCGACCCGCGCGGACAGCACGATGATCGGCACGGTCGTCCAGCCGCGCAGGCCCGCGATCACCTCGGTGCCGTCGACGTCGGGCAGCCCCAGGTCGAGCACCACCACGTCCGGCTTGCCCTCGGCGGCGGCCTTCAGCGCGGTGGTGCCGTCGTGGGCGGTCAGCACCGCGTAGCCGCGCGCCGACAGGTTGATCCGCAGCGCCCGCACGATCTGCGGCTCGTCGTCTACCACCAGCACCTTCGTCACGCTGGGACACTACGCCGGGAACGCGCCGCACCGCCGTTCCCGATCACGCTGGGCGAGGTTCCTGACACTTTCTTGACGCGGTCGGGTGAACCGCACATCCCACATCTCCACCGGCTGTCCGCACAGGTGCGGACAGTCATGAGTACATCCGGGTGCGAATGAATCCATTCTCTGGACAGGAGTACTGCGATAGTGCGAATGTCCTGTCCGAATTCGGACACTCGCTCACTCACGGTGAGCTACCAGGAGGTCCATGATGACCACCAGTGTGACCAATCAGGACGCGTTACAACTCGTGGTCGCCGTGCACCGGCTGATCCGGAGCCTGCGCCAGTCCGCCTCCGTCCGCCGGCTCCAGCCCACGCAACTGCTGGTGCTGGCGGAACTGGCCTCCCAGGGGCCGATGCGGATCGGCGAGATAGCGGTGCGGGCCCTGTGCTCCCAGCCGACCGCGACCACGGTGGTGACCGGCCTGGAGTCGGGCGGCATGGTCCGCCGCGAATCCGACCCCGCCGACGGTCGGGCCACGATCGTCGACCTCACCGCGCTGGGCCGCGACACGATCGCGTCCCTGGCGCACGGCGAGGCGGAACTGCTCTCCGAGCGGCTCTCGCGCCTCGCCCCGGACGAGCGCGACGCGCTGCGGTCCGTCACGCCGCTCCTGCGCCGACTCGCCGAACCGCGGTGACCCCGCGCCGGTGACCCGCGCCGCGCCCTGCCCGCGGCTCACCGGACTCCCCCGCCCGGCACCCGACCCGGGTCAGCCCCTGGGCCTCGGCTGGCAGCGGGGGCACGAGTACGACGAGCGGTTCATGAACGGCTCGCGCCTGATGGGCGTGCCGCACCGCCGGCACGGCTCGTCCTCCCGCCCGTACGCGGCCAACGAGCGGTCGAAGTACCCCGACTGGCCGTTCACGTTGACGTACAGCGCGTCGAACGACGTCCCGCCCTGCCCCAGCGCCTCGTGCATCACCCGCGTGGCGTGCGCGAGCAGCTCGGCGGCCTTCGGCCGGGACAGCTTGTCCGTCGCGCGGGCGCCGTGCAGCCTCGCCCGCCACAGCGCCTCGTCGGCGTAGATGTTGCCCACGCCCGACACCAGCGTCTGGTCGAGCAGGGCGCGCTTGACCTCGGTCCGCCGCCTGCGCAGCGCGGCCACCGCCGCGTCCGGGTCGAACGCGGGGTCCATCGGGTCGCGCGCGATGTGCGCCACGGGCAGCGGCAGCCGCGCGCCGTCGACCTCCACGACCTCGGCCAGCGCCAGCCCGCCGAACGTCCGCTGGTCCACGAACCGCAGCTCGGGGCCGTCGTCGTCGAACCGCAGGCGCACCCGCAGGTGCTTCTCGTCGGGCGCGTCGACCGGCTGGACCAGCATCTGGCCGCTCATGCCGAGGTGCGCGAGCATCGCGTCACCGCCCGACAGGTCGACCCACAGGTACTTGCCGCGCCTGCGCGCGGCCTCGAGGACCTGCCCGGTCAGGCGCACGGCGAAATCCGCCGCACCGGGCAGGTGTCGGCGGATCGCTCGTGGGTGGAGGACCTCGACCGCGGCCACGGTCCTCCCGGCGACGTGCTCGTGCAGACCCCGGCGGACGACCTCTACCTCGGGCAGCTCGGGCACGGGCGGTCGATCAGTCCTCGGACTGCTCGCGCTCGGCGGCGGCCTCGGCCTGCTCCAGCTCCTCCAGGAGCTCGTACGCGGCGGCCTGCGGCTTGGTCGGCTTGAGCATCCAACCGCCCGCCTGGGCGGTGTCGCGCACGAGGACCAGGCCCTGGATGCCGCCGCTGCGGGAGGCGTTCAACGGGCGGGACGGGCGCGCGTGGCGCGCGCGCCGGTTCGTCCGGACGTTCGTGGCATACATTTCGGCGTCAGTCTTCCTGAGTAGGTGAAGCCTGCGTGTTCGCCGAGTCGGGGGCGTGGCCGTTCCCGGCCGCACCGGCTTCCTGCTCGGCGCGGACCCGTTCGTGGAGCACGCGGTAGGCGGCCTCGGCCGCCTTCTGCTCGGCTTCCTTCTTCGTGCTGCCGTCGCCGGTCCCGTGGGGCCGGCCACCGACGAGCACCGTGGCGGTGAACTCCTTGCGGTGGTCGGGCCCCTGGTCGTCGACCCGGTACTCGGGGACGCCCAGGCCCGCCGAAGCGGTCAGCTCCTGCAAGCTGGTCTTCCAGTCCAGCCCGGCTCCCCGCAGCGGCGCTTCGGCCAGCAGGGGGTCGAACAGGTGGTGGACCAGCTGACGCGCGGTGTCGATGCCGAACTGCAGGTAGACCGCGCCGATGACGGCTTCGAGGCCGTCGGCGAGGATGCTCGCCTTGTCCCTGCCGCCGGTCAGCTCCTCGCCGCGGCCGAGCAGCAGGTGACCACCCAGGCCGTCCTCACCCAGGTTGCGCGCGACGCCCGCGAGGGCGTGCATGTTCACCACGCTCGCGCGGAGCTTGGCGAGCTGCCCCTCGGGCAGGTCCGGGTGCGTCTGGTACAGGTGGTCCGTGACGACGAGGCCGAGCACCGCGTCGCCCAGGAACTCCAGGCGCTCGTTCGGCGGGAGCCCGCCGTTCTCGTACGCGTACGACCGGTGCGTCAAGGCGAGCGTCAGCAGCTCGGCGTCCAACGGGACGCCGAGCGCTTCGATCAACGGGGCGCGGTCGGCGGACCGACCGCGCGACGACCTACCCCCCACGATTCGCCGCTACCTTCGCCAGAGGAGTGATCAGGCCGGCTGGACGACCTGGCGGCCGTCGTACTGGCCACAGGTCGGGCAGGCGACGTGCTGCGGCTTCGGCTGGCGGCAGGCCCTGTTCTGGCAGGCCACCAAGTGCACGGCAGCGGTCTTCCACTGAGCGCGGCGCGAGCGCGTGTTCGAGCGCGACATCTTCCGCTTCGGGACGGCCACGACTAGTTCTCCTCTGGATTGTCACGATTCCCGTCGAACCGCTCCTGAAGGGCGGCCCAACGGGGGTCAATCGTCTCATGCCCGTGGTCGGGGCCGAGATCGGCCAGCCTGCCGCCGCAGTCGACGCACAGCCCGAGGCAGTCCGGCGAGCACAGCGGCACCTGCGGCAGCGCGAGCACGATCGCGTCGCGCACCACCGGTTCGAGGTCGATCAGGTCGTCGTGCAGACGGCTGACCTCGTCCTCTTCGGTCGTCTCGTCGGTGGCGCTGTCCGGGTACGCGTACAGCTCGGTCAGCTCCACCTCGACCTCCGCGGACAGCGGTTCCAGGCAGCGCGAGCACTCCCCTTCGACCACCGTCGCGGCCGTGCCGGTCACGAGCACGCCTTCGACCACCGACTCCAGCAGGAGGTCGAGTTCGACCACGCCCCCCGCCGGCACCGCGATCACGCCGAGCAGGCCGACACCTTCCGCCGGGACCGTTCGCTGGTAAGCGCGGCTGGAGCCCGCGCGACGACCCAGGTCCCTGGTGTCGATGACCCAGGGCCCGGCTGCTGTGGGACGCGCGGCGGCGTGACGGTGCTCAGACATGATGTGTGGGTGCTGTCGGGCGACTTACCACGACCAGCCAATCAAGGGTACGGGACAACCGCCCCGGACGTGAAATCGGCAGGTCGGACGTCGTTCAGTCGTGGTAGTCGAACGGTGCGGCGGCGCTGGCGACGACCGGGCCGCGCAGGTGCGAGCGCCCCTTGCCGACGCTCCGCAGGGTGTGCGCCAGCAGGTCCTCGAAGTCGGCGAGCTTGCCGTCCACGTACGCGTCGCACTCGCTGCGCAGCCGGACGGCCTCGGTCTGCGCGGCCTCCAGCACGCGGGCGGCCTCGTTGTGGGCGGCCTGCACGACCTCGGTCTGGTCGACCAGGCGCGCCTGCTCCGACCGGCCCTCCTCGATCGCGCGCTCGTAGTTCGCCCGGCCGGCCTGGACCATGCGGTCGGCCTCGGCGTGGGCGCGGCCCACCAGGTCCTCGTACTCCTGGCGGCCGGCGGCGACCGTGCGCTCGGCCTGGTCCTGCGCCTCGGCGACCATCCGCTCCGCGCGGGCGCGGGCCTCGGACAGCATCCGCTCGGCCTCGTGCTGCGCCTCGTTGACCATGCGGTCGGCGTCGGAGCGGGCCTTGCTCAGGCTCTGCTCGACCTCGTGCTGCGCCTTGCCGACCAGTTCGTCGCGGTGGTCGAGCACGTCCTGCGCGTCGTCCAGCTCGGCGGGGATCGCGTCGCGCACGTCGTCGAGGAGTTCGAGCACGTCACCGCGCGGCACGACGCACCCGGAGGTCATCGGCACGCCACGCGCTTCCTCGACGATCGTGACCAGCTCGTCGAGGGCCTCGAACACCCGGTACACGTCACACTCCTCGCGCCCACAGCAGTACCCGTCCAGTGTGCCCTGCCGGTCTCGTCCCCGCCGGGAGATCGGCAGGGCGTGTCCGGTCAGACGACGCCGCGGGCCGAACCGCACGGCGCGTGGTGTGATCACGCTCATGGCCGGGGGGCGGGCACCGCACCGGGTGACCCCCGAGCGTGACGGGCGGTCGCTCCGGGTGACCGGGTCGCTCCGGGTGACCGGTCAGCGGCTCTCGGCGAGCCGGGCGAGCAACCGGTCCTTGATCGTCGGCGGCAGCAGGCTGGTCACGTCGCCGCCGTAGGTCGCGACGTCCTTGACCAGGGAGCTGGCCAGGAAGCTGTAGATGGGGTTGGTCGGCATGAACAGCGTGTCCACGCCGGTGAGCTGGTGGTTCATCTGCGCCATCTGCAGCTCGTAGTCGTAGTCGCTGACCGCCCGCAGGCCCTTCACGATGGCCTTGATGTCGTTCTCCAGGCAGTAGTCGACCAGCAGGCCGTGCCAGGCGTCGACGCGGACGTTCGGCCACTGCGCGGTGACCTCGCGCAGCATCTCGGTGCGCTCCTCGACCGAGAACAGGGTCTTCTTGTTCTTGTTGATGAGCACGGCGACGACGACCTCGTCGAAGAGCTTCGCCGCTCTGCCGATGATGTCCAGGTGTCCGTTGGTGGCCGGGTCGTAGGAGCCGGGGCACACGGCACGCGTCATGGTTTCGGACGGTAGCACCCGATCGGACGCGTCCAGTCCGGTGCGTGGTCCGCATCACCCGGTGGCGGCCACCTGTTCGGCCCAGTGCAGGGCCGTGTCGCCGTATCGCTTGCCGCGCAAGGATTCCACGCCGACCGGCCAGAGCGGTTCGGGGTCGCGCGCGGCCCGTTCCACGACGAGCAGCGAGCCCGGCCGGGTCCAACCCGCGGTGACCAGGGACTCCAGCACGCGGTTGAGCTGTTCGGCGGTGACCGCGTACGGCGGGTCGGCGAACACCACGTCGCACGGCTCGTCGGGCGCGGTGGCGGCGACGGCCTCCGCGGTGCGGTTCAGGACGGTCGCGCCGGGCAGCCCCAGCGCCCTGGCGTTGCCCTTCAGCACTTCGGCAGCCCGCTTGTCCGACTCCACGAACACGGCCCTGGTCGCGCCCCGGGACAGGGCCTCCAGGCCGAGCGCGCCGGACCCCGCGTAGAGGTCGAGCACGGCCGCGCCGTCGAGGTCGACCAGCGCCTGCAACGAGCTGAACAGCGCCTCGCGGACGCGGTCGGAGGTGGGGCGGGTGCCGCGCGGCGGCACCTGGAGGCGCCGGCCACCGGCGACGCCCGCGACGATCCTGGTCACCCGCTCATCGTCCCAGGTGCGCCCCGCCGCCGACGGCCGCCACCTGCCCGGTGGCCCCCCGCCCCGCCGGCGGGGTCGTGAGCGCCTGCCACCACCCGTCCACCGCCGGGGGGCGCGCGACGTCGACCCTCTCCCCCGGGCGCGGCACGGCGAGCGGCACGCCCTGGGCCTCGGCCTCGCGCCACACCCGGTCCACGGGCTCCGACCAGTCGTGCAGCGCCAGGTTGAAGGTGGCCCAGTGCACCGGGACCAGCAGCCCGCCGCGCACGTCGCGGTGCGCCGCCACGCCCTCCTCGGGCGTCATGTGGATGTCCGGCCAGCCCGACCCGTACGCGCCGATCTGCACCAGCGCCGCGTCGAACGGCCCGTGCTCCTCGCCGATGGCCTTGTAGCCGTCGAAGTAGCCCGTGTCGCCGCTGTAGTACACGCGGTGCTCGGGCCCCTTGACGACCCAGGACGCCCACAGCGTGTTGTCGCGCTCGAAGCCCCGGCCGGAGAAGTGCTGCGCGGGGGTGGCGACCAGCGTGATGCCCGCGACCTCGTGCGACTCGTGCCAGTCCAGCTCGACGATCCGGTGCTCGGGCACGTCCCAGCGGCGCAGGTGCGCGCCGATGCCCAGCGGCACCACGAAGACCGCGTCCTGCCCGTCGGTCAGCGCCCGCACGGTCGGCAGGTCCAGGTGGTCGTAGTGGTCGTGCGAGATGACGACCGCGTCGACCCGCCCGACCTCGTCGAGCCGGTGCGGCACGGGGTGCAGGCGCTTGGGGCCGACCACCGGGGACGGCGAGCAGCGGTCGCTCCACACCGGGTCGACCAGGACGCGCGCGCCGTCGATCTCGATCAACGTCGAGGCGTGGCCGTACCAGGTGATGTGCAGTCCGTCCGGCGTGCCGGGGACCGGCGGCACCAGGGGCACCTCGCCGACCGGGCGGCGCTGCTGCCCGCCGAAGAGCATGTCGCGCAGCGTCCCGCCCGCGTCGGAGGGCGGCATGGTCCGGGTCTGCCTGGCGTTGCGGAACTTCCCGTCGCGGAACTGCGGCGAGTTCCGGACCCGGTCGCTGGCGGGGGTGCCGCCCAGCGCGGCCGGGACGTCCCGGGCGGCCCACGCGACCGCTCCCGCGGTGAGGGCGAACAGTGCTGCGGCGACCTTCTTCATGGAGCCTCCAACGCGGTGTGCCGCACCCCGGTTCCCGGCCCCGTCCTCGCGTGGCCCACCTCACGGCGCACGGCGGAGCGCGGCTCCCGGGCCGCGAACCGGGCCCTACAGCTCGCCCGCCACCAGGACGGTGCGGTGCCCGAGCCGGGCGGACAGCTCGGCGACGAAGCCGGGGCGCAGCGGCGGCCAGTTCCAGAAGGTGAAGGCCAGGGCGCCGAAGCCCCACCGCGGCGTCCAGCGCCACCCGTTCGGGTCGAGTTCCCGGCCGCACGACGGGCACGGCCGCGTCCCCGGTTCGCCGCGCAGCCACTCGTCGAACGCGTCGTGGAGCTGCTCCAGGCCGACGTCCGCGCCGCAGTGCGGGCAGGACACGCCCTGGTCGGTGCCCTTCGCGTAGTGGACGGCGCGGCCGGCGACCACCTGGAGGCCGTTCCACGCGTGCGCGGCGAGGGCGTCGTCCGGCGCGTCCACGGCGGAGGCGTAGTCCGGTCCGGGCGCGCGGCCGGGGCCGCCGGCGCAGCTGGTGACCCGCGCCACGACGACGCCCCGTTCGACGAGCCACGCCGTCACCGCCGCGGCGAGGTCGGCGGCCTCGTGGTCGCCCGCCTCGACGTCCACGACCGTCTGGTACCCGTTGCGCATCAGGCAGGTCTACACGCACCGGGGGCGGGGCACCTAGTCATGCGGGCAATCTATGCCGGTGGACACACGTGGTTAACCAGG
>NZ_JBPKJK010000133.1:0-25996 GCF_051756985.1 Saccharothrix sabaoui | reverse complement strand
GGCCCTCTTTCGTTTCCGCGGGTCCCGGCGGGCCCGCGCGGTCGGTCAGCCCGGTTGCGCCTGCCGGGCGGTGGCCAGCACCTCGGCCGCGACCCGGTCGGGCACCTGCTCGGCCTGCCAGTGCGACACGCCGTCCAGGCGCACCAGCCGGTAGGGCCCGGTGACGTGGTCGGCGGTGCCCAGCGCGGCGGCCTCGCTCACCGAGGGGTCCTCCGGGCTCCACAGGTACGCCGTGGGCACCGGCACCGGGCCGAACCCGATCGACTCGTCGAGCAGGCTGCCGCTGCGGTACCAGTTCAGCGCCGCGCGCAGCGCGCCCGGCTGGGACAGCGGGGCGGCGTAGGTGGAGACCTGCTCGTCGGTCAGCGTCCGGTCCACCGCGTGGTAGAGGCCGCGCAGCCCCTTGCCGTCGTCGGCCACCAGGGCGTCCGGGGTGGACTCGGCGGAGAAGAAGTCCAGGTACTCGGACGCGGCCCGTTGCGCCGGGTCGTACCGGAACGCGGCCCGGTAGGAGTCGGGGTGCGGGAACGCCAGCGCGGTCAGCGAGCGGACCCGCTCGGGGTGCCGGGCGGCCAGGTACCAGGCGACCACGGCGCCCCAGTCGTGCCCGACCACGTGGGCCGACTCGACGCCGAGCGCGTCCAGCACGCCCAGGGCGTCACCGGCCAGCAGCGGCAACCGGTAGTCGTCGGGCTCCGCGGGGCGGGCGCCCGGGGAGTAGCCGCGCTGGTCGAACGCGATGGTGCGCAGGCCCTCGGCGGTCAGCAGGGGCACCACGGCGTCGTAGGACCGGTGGCTCTGCGGGAAGCCGTGCAGCAGCAGCACGGGGGTCCCGTCCTCGGGGCCCTCGACGCGCACGTCGAAGGTCAGGTCCCCCACGGGGGTGGGTCGGGTCATCGTCTCACCTCTTCGGGTCGGTTCGTCGGGGTCGTCGCGCGACCGCGCGGCGGGCCAGGCGCAGGACGCGGAGCACCCGGTCCGGCCGCACGAGCTTCGAGGGCGGGTCGACCAGGCCGCTGACCCGCATGAGGGTGGCGGCGACCCGGTCGTCCGCGGTGGCCGCCAGCTGCACCCGGCGCATGTAGGCGTTCATCAGGCGCAGCAGCGCCCCGCGCTCGCCCGCCACGCGGGGGTGGCCCAGGTCGGAGGAGGTCATCATGTCCCAGGACCGGTCGAGCACCCGCCGCGCCAGGTCCCGCAGGTAGGCCCGCGGGTCGGGGTCCGCGGACCGCAGGTGCTCGCGCAGGACGAGCGCGCTCAGCGCGGCCACCGTCATGCCCTGCGCGTAGGAGGGGTTGAAGCTGCACACCGAGTCGCCGATGGGCAGCAGGCCCCGGGGGAAGGCGCGCATCCGCTCGTAGCGGCGGCGCCTGCTGGTCGGGTAGCGGTAGGGCACCGGGTCGGTCAGCGGTTCGGCGTCCGCCAGCGCCTTGGCCAGGTCCGGCACTGCCAGCGACTCCAGGAACGCGGTGAAGCCGTCGGGGTCGGTGGGCGGGTGGTCGCCCAGGATGCCGTACGCGGTGACGATCGCGCGGTCGCCCTCGATGCGCGTGCAGATGCCGCCGCGCGGCACCTCGGGGGAGGCGATCGTGTTGATCCCGACCTCGTCGGCGGGCAGGCCCGAGCCGAGGCGGTACAGGCGGGTCGCGTAGCCCAGGCCGATCTTGACGCCGTCCTCCTCGACCCGCCCGTACCCCCACTCCTCCAGCCAGGTCGGGGTGCGGGAGCCCCGGCCGGTGGCGTCGACCACCAGGTCCGCCACCACCTCCGCCTCGGCGCCGGACACGGCCAGGCGCACGCCGGTCACCCGGTCGCGCGACTCGGTGGTGAGCAGGCCGACGACGTCGCACCGCTCGATCAGCTCGACCCCGGGCAGCGCCAGCACCCGCTCGCGGACGTGGCGCTCCAGGAAGGGCCGGCTGACGCTGAGCAGCACCAGTCCGGCGACCGGCTTGCGGATCTGCCTGCCGCCCAGGTGGACGCGCACGTTGGCCGCGACGTCGCCGGTCTGCCCGCCCTCCGCCACCGCGGCGGCGGTCAGGCCGGGGAACAGCTCCTCGATGACCTGCTGACCGCGTGGTTGCAGGCCGTGCAGGTGCTTGCCCTGCGGCACGCCCTTCCGCCAGCCCCCGGCGGAGCGCACCTCGTCCCGGTCCACCAGGGTGACCTTCGCGCAGCGGTCGGCCAGCACGCGGGCGGCGAGCAGGCCGGCCATGCCCGCGCCGAGGACCACGGCGTGGCCGGACGCGGGGCCGGACTTCGCTTCGAGCATGGTGTCCCTCCTAGTCGGGGCTGGTGGCGTGCCGCTCCCCGGTGCCGCGCAGCAGCACCGCCTCGGTGGGGCAGCAGTCGCGCACGGCGCGCGCGGCGGCGATCTCGTCCGGGTCGCCCAGCTCGGTCTTGCGCGCCTCGGCGACGCCGTCCGCGTCGAGGCGGAACAGCGCCGGGTGCATCGACTCGCAGAGCCCCACCCCGCCGCAGACCGCGCGGTCCACGCTCACGAACACCTTCCCGGCCACCTCAACCACGTCCGTCCAGGCGGACCGGCAGGTGCTTGACGCTGCGGCCCAGCCAGTTCTCGTCGTGGCGGACGTCCTGGCGCGGCACGGCCGGCTCCAGGTCCGGGTAGCGGCGGAACAGCGCGGGCAGCGCCGTGCGGGTCTGCAGGCGGGCCAGCGCGGCGCCCAGGCAGTTGTGCAGGCCGTGGCCGAAACCGACGTGCCGGGGGCCGGTGCGGGTGATGTCGAGCCGGTCCGGGTCGGGGAAGCGCTCGGGGTCGCGGTTGGCCGACTGGAGGGCGGCGATGACGGGCGTGCCGGTGGTCAGCCGCTCCCCCATGAACTCCAGGTCCTCGGTGGCGAACCGGATCAGGCCGATGGTGAACGCGCCGTCGTAGCGCACGAACTCCTCGACGGCGCGGTCCACCAGGTCCGGCTGCTCCAGCAGCAGGCGCCGCTGGTCGGGGAAGTCGAACAGGGCCAGCGCCGCCGAGCCGATGACGCTGCGCACGGTGTCCAGGCCGGCGATGATCATGAGGGCGACCATGGACACCAGCTCGTCCTCGGTCAGCCGGTCGCCGCCCTCGCGGGCGGCGATGAACATGGAGATCAGGTCGTCGCCGGGCGTGCGCCGCTTCTCCCGGATCAGCTCCCGCCCGTAGTCGGCGACCTCCTCGAACGCCCTCATCGGCGCGTCCGGGGTGGGCGGGGACGGGTCGAAGCCGCGCGCGATGGCACCGAGCACGTCGTGGTAGCGGTCGAGCGAGAACCCCAGCATGGCCCCCATGACGCGGGCCGGGACGCGCTCGGCGTAGTCCATCAGGTCCGGTTCCGCCTGCTCGCCGAGCCAGTCCAGGGCGTCGGCGACCTCGCGGTCGATCGTCTCCTGCCACTTGGCGACGCCGCGCGGGGTGAAGGAGCTCATCGCCAGCTTCCGCACGCGGGTGTGGTCGGGTGGGTCGAGCATGGTCAGGGTCCGCTCGACCACGGTCCCCCCGCCGAGCACCAGGCCGGCGTCCCGGAAGTCCTGCCGGGCCCACTTCGCCCCGTCGGTGCTGAAGCGGGGGTCGGCCAGCAGCCGCTGCACGTCGGCGAAGCGGCTGACGATCCACAGGGGGACGTCGCCGACCGGGTACCGGAACCGGTGCATCGGCGCGTGCTCCCGCAGCCAGGCGAAGGCGGGGTAAGGGTTCTGGTAGTACGCGCTGCCGAACAACTCGGGCTGCGCGGTCAGGGTGTCCATCTCGACCTCCTCGGGGCCTGCACGGCAACGTAACGGGATTCGGCTCAGCGGCCGGTCACCGCCGGGTCCTCGCCGGGCGGTGACCGGCTCAGCGGGCGGTCACCGCCGGGCGGGCGGCGGCCCCGGTGGGTCCGGTGGGTTCGGGGAAGTACCCGGTGGCGACGAAGAAGTCGACGTAGGTGTCGAACAGCCGCCGGTCCACGTCCGGGCACCGGATGCCGCTCGCGGCCAGGGCCGCGGCGGTGTCGGCGGTGTCGATCGGCGGGTAGAAGTCCGCGCCGGTCGAGACCATCGCCTCGAAGGCGTCCAGCAGCGGGTTGAGCGCGTTGCCCGGGTCCGACCGCACGCTGTCCGCGACCGCGGCCCAGTCCCGCTCGGGCACCTCGTAGCCCCGCTCCCGCAGCCAGTCCACCAGTTCGCCGAACTCGGGCCCCTCCGGGTTGCACACGTGGAACGTGCGGCCGGTGTGCTCGGGGCGCCACGACAGCGCCAGCACCGCCGCGCTGACGTAGTCCACGGGCACCGCCCGCACCGGCGCGGTCAGCCCGCCCGGCGCGGCGCCCGCGCGCAGCAGGCCCTTGAGGCTCAGCCACACGTAGTCGCGGGTCTGGCAGGCGCCGGTGCGCTGGTCGCCGCACACCACGTCGACCCGGTACACCGACACGGGCAGGCCGCGCTCGCGGGCGAGCTCCACCACCTGCTCGGCGACCCACTTGCTCCGCACGTACCCGGTGGGCAGCGCCTCGGCGGGCCCGGTGGGGTCCTCGACGCGCAGCGGCCGGCCGTCGCCCGCGCCGCGCGGGAACACGCCCGTGGTCGAGATGTGGTGCACCGGCACGGTGCGGTGCCGGGCCGCCAGCCGCAGGACCTCCCGGGTGCCGCCGACGTTGGCGGCGCGCAGCATCGGGTACGGGTGCAGCCAGTGGACCGACGCGCCCGCGTGGTAGACCACGTCGACCTCGCGCGCCAGCTCGTCGAACCGCTCCTCGGTCAGGCCGAGCCGGGGTTCGGCCAGGTCGCCCGGGACCACCCCGACCCGGTCGAAGTCCACTTCGGACAGCAGCCGGTACCAGGCCAGGTTGTCCCGCAGCCGCTCGTGGGCGGCGTCCCCGTCGTCGGCCCGCACCAGGCACAGCACGCGGGCGCGGGTGGTGCGCAGCAGGTCGCGCAGCAGGTAGGCGCCCAGGAAACCGGTGGCGCCGGTGAGCAGCACGACCTCCGGGTCGTCCACGGCGGGCACGACCTCGGCCGCCGGGCGGATGTCGTCGTCGAGGGCGATGTCGGCGGTGTAGTCGGTGCCGGGGGCGGTGGTGCCCAGCTCCGCGCCCAGGCCGTCGAGCAGGAACGCGGCCAGGGCACCGGGCGTCGGGTGGTCGAACACGAGGGTGGGCGGCAGCCGGAACCCGACGGCGGCGGCCAGCCGGTTGCGCAGCTCCACCGAGGTCAGGGAGTCGAAGCCCAGCTCGGGGAACAGCGCGTCCGCGCCGATGCGCGCCGGGTCGGGGTGGCCGAGCACGGCGGCGACCTCGGCGCGCACCACGTGCAGCACGGCGGGCTCCCGCTCCTGCGGCGCCAGCTCGGCCAACCGGGTGGCCAGGTCCTCCGGGCCGCCGTCGCCGGTGCGCGCCGCCGGGCGCGGCGAGGTCCGGGCCAGCGCGCCGAACAGCCGGGGCGCCTGCTCCGCCCGCTCGCGCAGGGTCGTCACGTCCAGCGGGGTGACCACGAGGGCGGCCGGGCCGTGGCGCAGCGCCGCGTCGAGCAGCGCCGGGCCGCGATCGGAGGTGATGGGGCGCAGGCCGCTGCGGGTGATGCGCTCGCGGTCGGCCTCGTCCATGCCGCCGGTCATGCCGCTCGCCTCGTCCCACAGTCCCCACGCCAGGGAGGTGGCGGGCAGGCCCCGTGCGGCGCGCAGCCCGGCCAGGCCGTCGAGGTAGGCGTTCGCGGCGGCGTAGTTGCCCTGGCCCGGACCGCCGACGACACCGGCGACCGAGGAGAACAGCACGAACGCCGACACGTCCCCGGCGAGCTCGTGCAGGTTCCACGCCGCGTCGACCTTGGGCCGCAGCACCGCCGCCAGCCGCTCCGGCGTCAGGTCGGCGACCAGGCCGTCGTCGAGCACACCGGCCGCGTGCACGACGCCGGTCAGCGGGTGCCGCGCCGGGACACCCGCCAGGAGCGCGGCCAGCGCGTCGCGGTCGGCGGTGTCGCAGGCCACGACGTCGGCGTGCGCGCCCAGGTCCGCCAGCTCGGCGACCAGCCGCCGCGCGCCGGGTGCGGCCGGTCCGCGGCGGCCGACCAGCAGCAGGCGCCGGACGCCGTGCGCGGTGACCAGGTGGCGGGCGACCAGCGCGCCGAGCGTGCCGGTGCCGCCGGTGACGAGCACGGTGCCGTCGGGGTCCCAGCGCCCGCTCTCCCGCCCGGTGGGCGTGGCTCGGCCCAGCCGCGGCACGAACGCGGTGCCGCCGCGCACGGCGACCTGCGGTTCGCCCAGCGCCAGCACGCCCGGCAGCACGTCGGCCGGGTCGCCGTCGGTGTCCAGCAGCACGACGCGGTCCGGCGCCTCGGACTGGGCCGAGCGCACCAGGCCCCAGACCGCCGCGCCCGCCGGGTCGGTGACGCCGGAGCCGTCGGGGTCCACCGCGCCGCGGGTGACGACCACCAGCGGCGCGTCGGCCGGCCGGTCGTCGGCCAGCCACGCCTGGAGCACGGCCAGCACCCGCCCGGTCTCGGCGTGCGCCTCGGCCGCGGTGGTGCCGCCGCAGGTCAGCAGCGCCGGCCGCGCGTCGGTCGCGGTGACGTCCCCGGTGGTGCGCACGGCCCGCCAGGCGACGGCGGGGCGCGGGGACAGCAGGACCGGCGACCAGTCGACGGTGAACAGGTCGTCGCCGAGGCGGGCGCGGGCCTCGGCCACCTCGCGGAACGGCACCGGCGCGATGGTGACCTCGTCGAGGGTGGCCACCGGGCGGCCGGTCCGGTCGGCCACGCGCACCTCCCAGGTCGTGTCGCCGGTCGGGCGCAGGTGCACCCGCACCGCGCGGGCCCCGGCGGCGTGCACGCGCACCCCCCTGAAGTGCATCGGCACACCGGTGCCCGGCCCGCCGGCCGGGCCGACGACGTGCAGCGCGGCGTCGAGCAGCGCCGGGTGCAGGGCGTAGGCGCCCGCGGTGGACTCGGCCGGCTCGGGCAGCTCGACCTCGACGTAGAGGTCGTCGCCCGCGCGCCACAGGCCGGTCACGCCGTGGAACACCGGTCCGAGGTCGAGTCCCGCGCCGACCAGCGGCGCGTGGGCGCCGGCGGGGTCCACGGGCTCGGCCGCGGGCGGCCACCGGCGCAGGTCGAAGTCCGCGTCCAGGCCGCGGGTGCCGAGCACGCCGCTCACCAGCCGGGTCCACCGCGGGTCCCCGTCGTCGGGCCTGCCGTGGACGGCGAACCGCCGCCTGCCCGAGCCGTCCGGGGCGGACAGGCGCACCTGCACCTGCGCACCGCCCTGCCGGGGCAGCACCAGCGGGGTGTCGACGGCCAGCTCCTCGATCGCGGTGCACCCCACCTCGTCGCCCGCCCGCACGGCCAGCTCGACCAGGGCCGCGGCGGGCAGCACCGGTGCGTCGCGCAGGGCGTGCTCGGCCAGCCAGGGGTGGGTGCGCAGCGACAGGCGGCTGGTGAACAGGAACTCGTCGGCCCCGGCGACCTCCACGGCCGCGCCGAGCAGCGGGTGGTCCGCCCCGGCCAGGCCCAGGCCCGCCGGGTCGCGGCCGGCCGCCGCGTCCACCCAGTAGCGGCGCGGGCGGAAGGCGTAGGTGGGCAGCTCGACGTGCGGGCCGGCGGGGAACGCGGCGGCGAGGTCCACCGGGACGCCGCGCACGTGGGCCTCGGCGACCGAGGTCCAGAAGCGGCGCAGGTCGCCCTCGCCCCGGCGCAGCGTGCCGACGGCCGCACCGGGCCGCCCGCTCTCCTCGACGGTGTCCTGCACCGCGGTGGTCAGCACGGGGTGCGGGCTGCACTCCAGGAACGCCCCGAAGCCCTGGTCCAGCAGCGCCCGGACGGCGGGGGCGAAGCGCACCGGCCGGCGCAGGTTGGCGAACCAGTAGTCCGCGGTCAGCTCCGGACCCCGCACCCACTCACCGGTCAGGGTGGACAACATGGGGATCTCCGCCCGACGCGGCACCACCGGCGCCAACAACCGGGCCAACTCCTCACGCACGTCCTCCACGTGCGCCGAGTGCGAGGCGTAGTCCACCGGCACCCGCTTCGCCCGCACCCCCTCGGCCTCACAAGAGACCAGCAACTCCTCCAACGCGGCGGGCTCACCGGAGACCACCACGGCACCGGGACCGTTGACCGCCGCGATCTCGACCCGGCCGGCGTAGCAGGTGATCCGCTCGCGCACCCACTCCTCCGGGCGCGCGATCGACACCATGCCGCCGCGGCCGGCCAGGGCGGAGCGGATCGCCCGGCTGCGCAGGGCGACGACACGGGCACCGTCCTCCAACGACAACGCACCCGCCACGCACGCCGCCGCGATCTCCCCCTGCGAATGACCCACCACCGCAGCCGGCACCACACCCACCGACCGCCACAACCCCGCCAACGACACCATCACAGCCCACAAAACAGGCTGCACCACATCAACCCGATCCAACCACCCCCCACCACCCCCACCACGCAACACCGCATCCACATCCCACTCCACAAAAGGACGCAACGCCGCACCACACTCAGCCAACCCAGCCGCGAACACCGGAGAACCCTCCGCCAACCCCACCGCCATCCCCACCCACTGCGACCCCTGACCCGGGAACACCAGCACGGGCTTGAGGGGGTCGCCGGCGGTGCCGAGCACGACGTCCGCCGCGGGCCGCCCCGCGGCCAGGTCCTCCAGCCGGGCGAGCGCGTCCTCGCGGTCGCGGACCAGGAGCACGGCGCGCTCGGCCAGCCGGGCGCGGGCGGCCAGGGCGCGGCCCACGGCGGTGGGGCCGCGGTGGTCCAGGCCGCCGTCGCGGACCCAGGCGGCGAGCCGGGCGGCCTGGTCGGCGGTCCCGCCGGGGCGGGCGGACAGCACCCACGGCACGAGCGGCAGCCCGGGGCCCTCCGGCACCTCCTCCCGGTCGCCCTCCTCCAGCACGACGTGCGCGTTGGTGCCGCTGACGCCGAACCCGGACACGCCGGCGCGGCGCGGCCGGTCGGGTCGCGCGGGCCAGTCCCGGGCCTCGGTGAGCAGGCGCACCGCGCCGAGGTCCCAGTCCACCAGCGGGGTGGGCTCCTCGACGTGCAGGGTCTTCGGCATCCGGCCGCGGCGCATGGCCTGCACCACCTTGATCACGCCGCCCACGCCGGCGGCGGCGGCCGAGTGGCCGATGTTGGACTTCAGCGATCCCAGCCACAGCGGTTCGTCCCGGTGGGCGCCGTAGGTGGCCAGCAGCGCCTGCGCCTCGATCGGGTCGCCCAGCCGGGTGCCGGTGCCGTGCGCCTCGACCAGGTCCACATCGGACTCGACGAGGCCCGCGTCGGCCAGGGCGGCGCGGATGACGCGTTCCTGCGAGGGCCCGTTGGGCGCGGTCAGGCCGTTGGACGCGCCGTCCTGGTTCACCGCCGTGCCCCGCACCACCGCCAGCACGCGGTGGCCGTTGCGGCGCGCGTCGGACAGCCGCTCCAGCAGCAGCAGGCCCACCCCCTCGGCCCAGGCCGTGCCGTCCGCGCCGGCGCCGAAGGACTTGCAGCGGCCGTCGGCGGCCAGACCGCGCTGGCGGGCGAAGTCGACGAACCCGCCGGGGTCGCCGTTGACGGTGACGCCGCCCGCCAGGGTCAGCGACGACTCGCCGCGCCGCAGCGAACCCACCGCGAGGTGCAGCGCGACCAGCGACGAGGAGCAGGCCGTGTCCAGGGTGACCGCCGGTCCCTCGAAGCCGAAGGTGTAGGCGACCCGACCGGAGGCGACGCTGGCCAGCTTCCCGGTCATCAGGTAGCCCTCCAGCTCCTCCGGGGCCTCCAGGCCCAGGTAGGTCTGCTCGGGCACGCCGACGAACACGCCGGTGTCGCTGCCGCGCAGCGGCTCCGGGTCGATGCCGGCGTGCTCGAACAGCTCCCACGCGGTCTCCAGCAGCAAGCGCTGCTGCGGGTCCATCGACAGCGCCTCGCGCGGGGAGATGCCGAAGAAGTCGGCGTCGAACCCGGTGGCGCCGTCGAGGAAGCCGCCGTGCCGGGTGTAGGTGCGGCCCGGCTTGCCCGGCTCGGGGTCGTAGAGGGCGTCCACGTCCCAGCCGCGGTCGGTGGGCCACTCGGTGATGGCGTCCACCTCGTCGGCCACCAGCCGCCACAGGTCCTCCGGTGACGCCACGCCGCCGGGGTAGCGGCAGGCCATGCCGACGATCGCGATCGGCTCGTCGGCGGCGGACTCCAGCTCCGCGATCCGCGAACGCGCGGACGACAGCTCGGTGGTGACCCACTTGAGGTAGTCGACGAGCTTGTCCTGCTTCTCCTCGGCCATGACGGGGTTTCGCCCTCCTGTGGGTGTCCGGCTCAGCTCGTCGAGCGGCCGAGCTGGGTGTCGATGAAGCGCAGGACGTCGTCCACGGACGCGGACTCCAGGTCCGCGGTCGGCGTCGGGTCGGGCTCCGGCTCCGGCTCCGGCTCGGGGCCGAAGGTCGCCAGCAGCGTGCGCAGCCTGGTCGATACGGTCGCCCGCTCGCGGCCGGGCACGGCGGCCAGCAGCGCCTCCAGCCGGTCGAGCTCGGCCAGCGCCGAGGCAGCCGGGGCGCCCGGGTCGGCCTCGTCCGCCGGCCCGGTCGCGGCCAGCCGCTCCAGGACGTGATCGGCCAGCGCGGCGGGCGTGGGCCGGTCGAACACGACCGTCGCGGGCAGCCGGACGCCGGTGCCGGCGGCCAGCCGGTCGCGCAGGTTCACCGCGGTCAGCGAGTCGAACCCGAGGTCGGAGAACAGCCGGTTCGCGCCGACGGCCAGCGGGTCGGTGTGGCCGAGGACGCCGGCCACCTCGGCGCGGACCACGTCGAGCACGACCTGGCGGCGCTCCTCGGGCGTGTGGTCGGCCAGCCGGTCGGCCAGGGACACCGACCCGGTGGGGCGCGTCGGCTCCGCGCGCAGCGGCGCGGGGACGACCGGCAGGTCCCGCAGGGCCTCCACGTCCACCTCGGCGACGAGCAGGCCCGCCGCGTGGGCCGCGCCGCTCGCCGCGGCGGCGAGCACCGCGGCCGGCAGGTCGGCGCCGGCGACCGGGCGCAGGCCCGGCGCCCGGCCCTGCCGCAGCCAGGCCAGGTGCGTGCCCGGCAGGCCCAGGGCTCGGCGGTGGCGGGCCAGCGCGTCCAGCGACGCGCCGGTGACGGCCTCCTCCCGGTCGCCGCCGACGATCCCGGCGGCCGGGCCGAGCAGGACGAACCCGCGCAGGTCGCGCTCGGCGGTCAGCCGGTGCAGCCGCCAGGCGTCCTCGACGTCGCCCGCGTGCACCACGGCGACCGGGTCGTGGGCGTCCAGCGCGGCGGCCACCTCGTCCGGGCCCACCCGCACGGCGTGCCCGGCGAGGGCAGCCGCCAGGTCGAGCGCCAGGTCCGCGGCCCGGTCGTCGGCGACGACCAGCACGGTGCCGCCGGGCTCGGCCGCGGCGGGCGGTGCGACCCGGGTCAGCCGCGGCACGAACACCCTGCCGTCGCGCACGGCGGCCTGGTCGACCCCCGCGGCCGACAGCCCCGCCAGCAGCGCGTCGGACGGCTGCTCGTCGGCGTCCACCACGAGCACGGGGCGGCCCTGCGCCTGCGCGGCCCGTGCGAAGCCCCAGGCGGCGGCCGCGGCCGGGTCGGTCACGGGCTCGTCGGCCACGGCGACCGCGCCGCGGGTGAGCACGACCACCGGCCGGTCGGCCGGCTCGGCGGCGAGCCGGTCGACGACCTCCCGAGGGGTGCCGCCGGTGACGCGGTGCACCACCCGGTCCCCGCCGACGGCGGGCAGGACCTCGACCGGGGCCCAGGTGAGCGCGTGCAGGGCGCCCAGGCGGGCGGTGGCCAGGTCGGCGGTGCGCAGCGGGCGCAGGGCGACGTGGTCCACGGTGGCGACGGGTTCGCCCTGCTCGTCGAGCAGCCGCAGCGCGGCGCCGCCGTCCCGCTCGACCAGCACGGCCCGGGTGGCGGTGGCGCCGGGGTCGTGCAGGCGCACGCCGCGCCACCGGTCGGCCACGCCGTCGCCGACCTCGCGCAGCACGGCGTCGAGCAGGACCGGGTGCAGGCCGTAGCGGTCGGCCTCGGCGCGCAGCTCGTCGGGCAGCACCGGCTCGACGACCCGACCGTCCCCGGCGGGCGCGGCGGGGTGGTCGGCGGTGACGTGGCCGCGGGCGTGCTCGACCCACTCGCCGTCGCCGAGGCGGGCGTGCACGACCACCTCCCGCCGGCCGCCCGCCTCGGCCGCGACGCGCACCTGGAGCGCGGCGGAACCGTCGGGCGGCAGCACGACGGGTGCGACCACGTCGAGGTCGGCCACGGTCGGGCAGCCGGCCTCGGCGCCCGCGCGGGCCACCGCCTCGACCAGGGCCGAGGTCGGGACGACGACGGTGCCGCGCACGTCGTGCCCGGCCAGCCACGGCTGCGACCGCACGGCCAGGCGCCCGGTGCCCACCACCTCGTCGGCGCCCGCGAGGCGCACCACGGTGCCCAGCAGCGGGTGGCCGCCCGCCGGCTCGTCGGCGGACCCGGCGTCGAGCCAGTAGCGCCGCCGCTGGAACGGGTAGGTGGGCAGCGGCACGGGCCGCGGGGCGTGGGGCGCGAAGAACGCGGCCCAGTCCACGGCGACGCCGTGGCCGTGCGCGGCGGCCAGGCCCTCGACGAAGGTCTCCGCCTCGGGCCGGTCGCGACGCAGCAGCGCGACCGCGGCGGTGCCGGGCGCCGTCTCCCGCGCCAGGGCGGTCAGCACGGCGTCCGGGCCGACCTCCACGAACGCGGTGACGCCCCGCTCGACCAGGGTCCGCACGCCGTCGGCGAACCGGACCGCGGCGCGCACCTGGCGCACCCAGTGGTCCGGGTCGGTGAGGTCGACGTCGCCGCCGGTCACCGTGGACACGATCGGGACGCGCGGCTCGTGGTACTCCAGCGCGCGGGCGGTCTCGGCGAACTCGTCCAGCACGGCCTCCACCCGCGCGGAGTGGAAGGCGTGGCTGACCGGGAGCCGCTTGGTGCGCCTGCCCCCGGCGGCCAGCCGCGCGGCGAACGCGGTCACGGCGTCCTCGTCGCCGGACAGCACCAGCGAGGTCGGGCCGTTCACCGCGGCGACGTCCACGCCGGCGGGCAGCGGCGGCAGCTCGTCCTCGGCGACCTCGACGGCGACCATCGCCCCGCCGGGCGGCAGCGCGTCCATCAGCCGGGCGCGGACCGCGACCAGGCGGGCGGCGTCGGCCAGCGACAGCACGCCGGCGACGTGGGCGGCGGCCAGCTCGCCGACCGAGTGACCGGCCATCACGTCCGGGCGCACGCCCAGCGATTCCAGCAGCCGGCTCAGCGCCACCTCCACGGCGAACAGCGCGGGCTGGGTGTAGCCGGTGCGGTCGAGCAGGTCGGGGCGCTCGGCGACGACGTGCCGCAGGGGCTGTTCCAGGTGTTCGTCCAGCGCGGCGCACACCTCGGCGAAGGCGTCGGCGAACACGGGGTGCGCTTCGGCCAGTGCCAGGCCCATGCCCACCCGCTGGGCGCCCTGGCCGGTGAAGAGGAACGCGGTGCGGCCGGCGCGGCGCTGCGCGGTGGGGGCGCCGTCGACCAGGGCGCGCAGCCCGGCGCGCAGGGCGTCGCGGTCGCGGCCGACGACCGCGGCCCGGTGCTCCAGCGCCGCGCGGCCGGTGGCCAGGGTGAACCCGACGTCCACCGGGTCGGCGTCGGTGTCGAGCAGCCGCCGGGCGGCCTCGGCGAGGGCCTGCGGCGTCTTGGCCGACAGCAGCCAGGGCACGACCGGCTGGTGCTCGCGCCCCGCGGTCCGCTCGGCGCGCTCGGGCGCCTGTTCGAGGATGACGTGGGCGTTGGTGCCGCTGATGCCGAACGACGACACGCCGGCGCGGCGCGGCCGGTCCACCTCGGGCCAGGGCCGGTGCTCGGTGAGCAGCTCCACCTTCCCGGCCGACCAGTCCACGTGCCGGGTGGGCTGGTCCACGTGCAGGGTGCGGGGCAGTTCGCCGTGCCGCAGCGCCTGCACCACCTTGATCACGCCGGCGATGCCCGCGGCGGCCTGGGTGTGGCCGGTGTTGGACTTCAGCGACCCCAGGTAGAGCGGCGTCTCGCGGTCCTGGCCGTAGGTGGCCAGCAGCGCCTGGGCCTCGATGGGGTCGCCGAGCCGGGTGCCGGTGCCGTGGCCCTCGACGGCGTCCACGTCGGCCGGCCGGAGGCCGGCCGAGGTGAGCGCGGCGCGGATGACCCGCTCCTGGGCGGGGCCGTTGGGCGCGGTCAGGCCGTTGGACGCGCCGTCCTGGTTCACCGCGCTGCCGCGCACCAGGGCCAGCACGGTGTGCCCGTTGCGCTCGGCGTCGGACAGCCGCTCCAGCAGGACCAGGCCCACGCCCTCGGACCAGCCGGTGCCGTCGGCGGCGTCGGCGTAGGACCGGCAGCGCCCGTCGGCGGACAGGCCGCGCTGGCGGGCGAACTCGACGAACCCGTTGGGGGTGGCCATCACCGTCACGCCGCCCGCGAGCGCGAGGTCGCACTCGCCCTGGCGCAGCGCGGACACCGCCTGGTGCAGCGCCACCAGGGAGGAGGAGCAGGCGGTGTCCACGGTGACCGCGGGCCCCTCCAGGCCGAGGGTGTAGGCGATGCGGCCGGAGGCGACGCTGCCGGTGTTGCCGCTGAGCAGGTAGCCCTCCAGGTCGGGCGGGATGGACCGGACGCGGGAGCCGTAGTCGCTGTACATCACGCCGGTGAACACGCCGGTGCGGCTGCCGCGCAACCCGGTGGGGTCGATGTCGGCGTTCTCCACCGCCTCCCAGGCCGTCTCCAGCAGCAGGCGGTGCTGGGGGTCGGTGGCCAGCGCCTCGCGGGGGGACATGCCGAAGAAGTCGGCGTCGAAGTCGGCGGCGTCGTGCAGGAAGCCGCCCCCGCGGGCGTAGGTGCGCCCGGTCCGGTTCGGGTCGGGGTCGTAGAGCCGGTCCAGCGGCCAGCCGCGGTCCTCGGGGAAGGCGGAGACCACGTCCGCGCCGTCCGCGACGAGCCGCCACAGGTCATCGGGCGAGGCGACCCCGCCGGGGTAGCGGCAGGCCATGCCGACGACGGCGATCGGGTCGTCCGCGGGCGGTCCGGCGGTGGCGCGACCGGTTGCGGCGCGGCCGGTTGCGGCGCGATCGGTGCCGGCGCGGCCGGCCAGGCGTTCGTCGAGGAACGCGGCGAGGGCGGCCGGGGTGGGGTGGTCGAACACCAGGGTGGCGGGCAGGGTGCTGCCCGTGGCCGCGGCCAACTGGTTGCGCAGTTCGACGGCGGTCAGCGAGTCGAGGCCCAGCTTGCCGAAGGCGCGGTCGGGCTCGACGGTGGCCGGGTCGTGGCCGAGGACGGAGCCGACGTGCGTGCGCACCAGGTCCAGCAGGGTCCGCCGCCGGTCCTCGGCGGGCAGCCCGGCCAGGCGGTCGGCGAGCGATCCGCCGGTCGGTGCGGCGGTGGCCGTCCGGCGCCGCCGGGGCACCAGGCCGCGCAGCAGCACCGGCGGGTCGCCGCGGTGGTGGCGCAGGGCGGCGAGGTCGAGGCCGGTCGCGCCGAGCACGGCGTGGCCGGTGGCGTGGGCGGCGTCGAACAGCGCGAGCGCGTGACCGGTGGTCATCGGCAGGAGGCCGTCGCGGGCCATGCGGCGGCGTTCGAGGTCGCCGACGCCGTCGGTCATGGCGCTGGTGTCCTCCCAGAGGCCCCAGGCCAGCGACAGGCCCGGCAGCCCCGCCGCACGCCGGTGAGCCGCCAACGCGTCCAGGAACGCGTTCGCCGCCGCGTAGTTGGCCTGCCCCGCCGTACCCAGCAGACCCGCCAACGACGAGTACACCACGAACGCCGACACGTCCCCGACGAGTTCGTGCAGGTTCCACGCCGCGTCCACCTTCGGCCGCAACACACCCGCCAACCGCTCCGGCGACAGATCCGTCACCAGACCGTCGTCCAACACACCGGCCACGTGCACCACCGCCCGCACCGGGTAACGCCCCAACACCGCCGCCAACGCCTCCCGATCGGCCGCGTCGCACGCCACCAACTCCACGTCCGCGCCCAGCCCGCGCAACTCCCCCACCAGCTCCGCCGCACCCGGCGCGTCCCCACCGCGCCGGCTCAGCAGCAACAACTCCCGCACACCCCGCTCCACCACCAGGTGCCGCACCAACGCACGACCCAACACACCCGTCGCACCCGTCACCAACACCCGACCCACCGACCAGTCCACACCGGACCGGTCGGGGTCGGGGTGCGCCCGGGTGAAGCGGGGCACGGTGATCGCGCCGTCGCGGACCGCCAGCTGCGGCTCACCGGACGCGATGGCCGCGCCCAGGTCGGCCGGGTCGGTGTCCGGGGCGGCGTCGACGAGGGTGAAGCGGCCGGGGTGCTCGGTCTGCGCGGAGCGGACCAGGCCCCGGACCGCCGCGTGCTCGACCGCGTCGCCGGTGCGGATCACCAGGCGGGTGTCGGCGAGGCGCTCGTCGGCCAGCCAGCCCTGCACGGTCTCCAGCGCCCACCGCGCGGCGGCGTGCGTCCGCGCCGGGACGTCGCCGTCGAACTCGGGCGGTGACGTCACCACCGGGTCGCCCGGTTCGGCGCCGGCGACCGGGTCGGCCGCGGTCCACCGGACGGGCTCGGGCCGGTCGGTGAGCGGCTGCCACTCCACGGCGAGCAGCCCGTCCGCGGCGGGGCGGCCGACGCCCGCGGTGTCCAGGGGCCGCAGGGCGAGCGACTCGACCTCGGCCACGGTCACGCCGGCGCCGTCGAGGGCGGTGAGGGACACCGCCTCCGCGCCGGTCCTGGTGAGGCGGACGCGCAACGCGGTCGCACCGGTCGCGGCCACGCGCACGCCGCTCCACCCGAAGGGCACCAGGGGCCGGTCGCCGCCCAGGCCGGGCAGCAGGGCGTGCAGCGCGGCGTCCAGCAGCGCCGGGTGCAGCACGAACCCGGCCGCCTCCACGCCCTCGGGCAGCTCGACCTCCGCGTGCACGACGTCGTCGGCGGACCAGGCGCGGCGCAGGCCGCGGAACGCGGGGCCGTACTCGATGCCGGTGTCGGGGACGCGCTCGTAGAGGTCGTCGGTGTCGATCGCCTCGCCGCCGGGCGCCCACTCGGCGGTGCCGACCGGCTGGTCGGGGGCGAGGGTGCCGGTGGCGTGCTCGGTCCAGGTGCCGCCGGAGCCGGAGTGGACGCTGACCGGCCGGTCGCCCGCCTCGTCGGGGGCGCCGACGCGCACCTGCACCGGCACGCCGCCCCGCTCGGGCACGACGAGCGGGGCGCTCAGCACGAGGTCGGCGACGACCGGCGTGCCGGTCTCCCCGCCGGCGTGCAGCACCAGTTCCAGCAGCGCGGTGCCGGGGACGACGACCGCGCCGCCGACCCGGTGGTCGGCCAACCAGGGGTGCGTGCGGCGGGACAGGTGGCCGGTGAACAGCGTCTCCGCGCCGCCCGCGACCTCGACCGCGGCGGTGAGCAGCGGGTGCTCGACGGCGGTGAGGCCGAACCCGGCGGCGTCGCCCGCCGCGCCGCTGCCGTCCAGCCAGTAGCGCTCGCGCTGGAAGGCGTAGGTGGGCAGGTCCGCGTGCCGTCCGCCGGTCAGGACGGCGTCGAGGTCGACGTGCAGGCCGCGCACGTGGGCCTCGGCGACCGAGGTCCAGAAGCGGCGCAGGTCGCCCTCGCCGCGGCGCAGCGTGCCGACCACGGCGGCGGCCCGGCCGGCGTCGTCCACGACCTCCTGGACGCCGACGGTCAGCACGGGGTGCGGGCTGCACTCGACGAAAGCGGTGTGGTCGGCGTCGAGCAGCGCCCGGACGGCGGGGGCGAAGCGCACCGGCCGGCGCAGGTTGGCGAACCAGTAGTCCGCGGTCAGCTCCGGACCCAGTACCCAGTCACCGGTCATGGTGGACAACATGGGGATCTCCGCCCGACGCGGCGTCACGGGCGCCAACAACCGGGCCAACTCCTCACGCACGTCCTCCACGTGCGCCGAGTGCGAGGCGTAATCCACCGGCAGCCGCTTGGCCCGCACCCCCTCGGCCTCACAGGAAGCCAACAGCTCCTCCAACGCGGCGGGCTCACCGGAGACCACGACGGCGTTGAGGCCGTTGACCGCGGCGATCTCGACCCGGCCGGCGTAGGGGGCGACCCGGTCACGGGCGTCCTGTTCGGACAGTGCGAGGGAGACCATGCCGCCGCGACCGGCGAGCACCCGGCCGATGGCCCGGCTGCGCAGGGCGACGACACGGGCACCGTCCTCCAACGACAACGCACCCGCCACGCACGCCGCCGCGATCTCACCCTGCGAATGACCCACCACCGCAGCCGGCACCACACCCACCGACCGCCACAACCCCGCCAACGACACCATCACAGCCCACAAAACAGGCTGCACCACATCAACCCGCTCCAACCACCCCGAACCACCCCCACCACGCAACACCGCATCCACATCCCACTCCACAAAAGGACGCAACGCCGCACCACACCCAGCCAACCCAGCCGCGAACACCGGAGAACCCTCCGCCAACCCCACCGCCATCCCCACCCACTGCGACCCCTGACCCGGGAACACCAGCACGGGGCGGTCGGCGTCCACGGCGGTGCCGCGGACCGCGCCCGCGGGGTCGCCGCCGGCCAGGGCGCGCAGGCCGGCCAGGGCCTCGTCCCGGTCGGCGGCCACGACCACGGCCCGCTCGTCAAGCCGGGCGCGGCCGGTGGCAAGCGACCAGCCCACGTCCAGCGGGCGCAGGTCGGGGGCGTCCGCGAGCCGGTCGGCCAGCCGCGCGGCCTGCTCGCGCAGGGCGGCGGCGGTCGCGGCGGTGACGACCAGCGGGACGACCGGCGGTTCGGGTGCGGGCCGGTCGGCCTCGACGGGCTCGGGCTCCTCCAGCACGACGTGCGCGTTGGTGCCGCCGAAACCGAAGGAGGACACGCCGGCGCGGCGCGGCCGGTCGGCCGGCGCGGACCACTCGCGGGCCTCGGTGAGCAGCCGGACGCCGCGGTCCCAGTCCACGTGCGGGGTGGGGTCGTCCACGTGCAGGGTGCGCGGGGCGAGGCCGTGGCGCATGGCCTGCACCACCTTGATGACACCGCCCACGCCGGCGGCGGCCTGGGCGTGGCCGATGTTGGACTTGAGCGACCCCAGCCACAGCGGCTGCTCGCGGTCGGCGCCGTAGGTGGCGATCAGCGCGCGGGCTTCGATGGGGTCGCCGAGCGTGGTGCCGGTGCCGTGCGCCTCGACCAGGTCGACGTCCTTCGTGGACAGCCCGGCGTCGGCCAGGGCGGCGCGGATGACCCGCTCCTGGGCCGGGCCGTTGGGCGCGGTCAGGCCGTTGGAGGTGCCGTCGGAGTTGACGGCGGTGCCGCGGACGACGGCCAGCACGCGGTGGCCGTTGCGGCGGGCGTCGGACAGCCGCTCCAGCAACAGCAGGCCCACCCCCTCGGCCCAGGCCGTGCCGTCCGCGCCGGCGGCGAAGGACTTGCAGCGGCCGTCCGGCGCGAGGCCGCGCTGGCGGGAGAACTCGACGAACCCGGTGGGCGTGGCCATCACGGCCACGCCGCCCGCCACCGCCAGGTCGCACTCGCCGCGGCGCAGCGCGGCGACCCCCTGGTGCAGTGCGACCAGCGAGGAGGAGCAGGCGGTGTCGACCGCCACGACCGGTCCCTCGAAGCCGAAGGTGTAGGCGACGCGGCCCGCGGCGACGCTGCCCGCGCTGCCGCTGTAGAGGTAGCCCTCCAGGCCCTCGCCGGACAGGCTCGGGCGGGAGCCGTAGTCGTGGTACATCACGCCGGTGAACACGCCGGTCCGGCTGCCGCGCGTGCGGTCGGGGTCGATGCCGGCGTGTTCCAGGGCCTCCCAGGTGGTCTCCAGCAGCAGCCGCTGCTGGGGGTCGGCGGCCAGCGCCTCGCGCGGGGACATGCCGAAGAACACCGGGTCGAAGCGGTCGGCGTCGTGCAGGAAGCCGCCGTGACGGGTGTAGGAGGTGCCGACGCGGTCCGGGTCCGGGTCGTAGAGCGCGTCGAGGTCCCACCCCCGGTTGTCCGGGAACCCGCTGATCGCGTCGACCTCGTCGGCGACCAGCCGCCACAGGTCCTCCGGCGAGGCCACGTCGCCGGGGTAGCGGCAGGCCATGCCGACGACCGCGATCGGTTCGCGGGCCCGGTCCTGCACCTCTCGCAGGCGCCGGCGGGCGTCGCGGGCGTCGGCGACGGCCCGCTTGAGGTACTCACGGAGTTCCTTCTCGTCAGCCACGTGTCAGCTCCGGTGGTCGGTTCGGGAACGTGTCGTCGGGGTGGGTGCGGCCGGCTGCCGCGCGCCGGTCACCGCGGTTCCGCCTCGTCCAGGTCGTCCAGTTCGTCGACCAGGGCGAACAGCTCCTCGTCGGTGGCGCCGGCCAGGTCCTCGCCCGAGGTCGCCCCGGCCAGCTCCAGCAGTTCGCGCAGCCGGTCGGCCAGGCGGGCGCGGTGGGCGCCCGCGGCGCCGGGCAGCACCGCCGCCACGCGGTCGAGGTCGGCCAGGGCGGCGCCGACCTCGTCCACCACGAGGTGGTCGCGCAGGTGCGCGGCCAGGGCGGTGGCGGTCGGGTGGTCGAACACGACCGTGGGGGCCAGGGCCAGCCCGGTGGCCGTGCCGATCCGGTTGCGCAGCTCGACGGCGGTCAGGGAGTCGAAGCCCAGTTCGCGGAACGGCCGGCGGGGCGGGACCGCGGCGGCGCCCGCGAGGCCCAGGACCTCGGCCACGTGGGTGCGGACCAGGTCGGTCAGCGCGCGGTCGCGCTGACCGGGGTCGAGGGCCGCCAGCCGGGTGCCCCAGTCGGCAGGGGTGGTGTCGCCCTTCCCGGCCGCGGCGGCCCGGCGGGCGGGTGCGCCGGTCGTGCCGCGCAGCAGCACGGGCGGCTCGGTGCCGCGCAGCGCGGTCCGGTCGATCCGGCTGACGGCGAGCAGCGCCTCGCCGGTGGTCTCGGCCGCGTCGAAGGCCGCCAGGGCGTCGGTGGTGGGCAGCGGCACCAGGCCGCTGCGGGCGAGGCGGCGCCGGGCCACCTCGTCGAGGTGGCCGGTGAGGTCGCTGCTGTCTTCCCAGAGGCCCCAGGCCAGCGACAGGCCCGGCAGCCCCGCCGCACGCCGGTGAGCCGCCAACGCGTCCAGGAACGCGTTCGCCGCCGCGTAGTTGGCCTGCCCCGCCGTACCCAGCAGACCCGCCAACGACGAGTACACCACGAACGCCGACACGTCCCCGACGAGTTCGTGCAAGTTCCACGCCGCGTCCACCTTCGGCCGCAACACACCCGCCAACCGCTCCGGCGACAGATCCGTCACCAGACCGTCGTCGAGCACACCGGCCACGTGCACCACCGCCCGCACCGGATGACGCCCCAACACCGCCGCCAACGCCTCCCGATCGGCCGCGTCGCACGCCACCAACTCCACGTCCGCGCCCAGCCCGCGCAACTCCCCCACCAGCTCCGCCGCACCCGGCGCGTCCCCACCGCGCCGGCTCAGCAGCAACAACTCCCGCACACCCCGCTCCACCACCAGGTGCCGCACCAACGCACGACCCAACACACCCGTCGCACCCGTCACCAACACCCGACCCACCGACCAGTCCACACCGGACTCGTCACCCGGCGACACCGGCGCGAAACGGGGCGCGCACACCCGCCCGCCGCGCACCGCCACCTGCGGCTCACCGGACGCCAGGACGCCGGCCAGCAGGTCGTCCGCCACGGGGCCGTCGACCAGCAGCAACCGGTCCGGGTTCTCGTTCTGGGCGGAGCGGACCAGGCCCCACACGCCCGCCGCGCCGAGGTCGGGCCGGTCGTCCGGGTCGACCGCGACGGCGTGCTCGGTGCGCACCACGAGGCGGGAGCCGGCCAGCCGCTCGTCGGCCAGCCACGCCTGCACCAGTCCCAGGACCTCGACCAGCCGCTCGTGGGCCGCCACCGGGTCCGCGCCGCCGGGCACCGGGGCCACCACGACCGGTGGCGCGCCGGCGGACAGGTCCAGGGCGTCGAGCGCGTCACGGGTCGCGCCGGGCAGCAGGACGTGCTCGGGTTCGGCGGGCGCGACCTCCAGCGGCGCCCACCGGACGCGGTGCAGCAGGTCGGCGGCGGGGCGGACGGCCGCGCCGGTGTCCAGGGGGCGCAGCACCAGGGCGTCCACCGCCGCGACGGGGCCGCCCGCGAGGTCGGTGGCAACCAGGGCGACGGTGTCCGCGCCGGTCCGGGTCAGCCGCACGCGCAGCGCGGTCGCGCCGGTCGCCACGACCCGCGCGCCGACCCACTCGAACGGCACCACGACCCGGTCGCCGCCCAGGCCGGGCAGCAGGGCGTGCAGCGCGGCGTCCAGCAGCGCCGGGTGCAGCACGAACCCGGCCGCCTCCACGCCCTCGGGCAGCTCGACCTCCGCGTGCACCGCGTCGTCGGACAGCCACAGGGCGCGCAGGCCGCGGAACGCGGGGCCGTAGGCGAGCCCGGTGTCGGCCAGCGCGGCGTAGGCGTCCTCGGTCACCGGCACCTCGGTCGCGCCGGTCGGCGGCCACGGCACCTCGGGCACTTCCGGGGCGGTGGCGGTGGCGGAGCCGGTGGCGTGCTCGGTCCGCTCGCCGCCGTCGTCCAGGGAGGTCACCGACACCGGGTGCCGGCCGTCCTCGGCCGCGGCGCCCACGCGCACCTGCACGCGCACCGCGCCGCGCTCGGGCACCACCAGGGGGCGGCCGAGGGTCAGGGCGGCGAGGCCGGCGCAGCCCGCTCCGGCCGCGGCGAGGCCGACCAGTTCCAGCAGCGCGGTGCCGGGGACGACGACCGCGCCGCCGACCCGGTGGTCGGCCAACCACGGGTGCGTGCGCAGCGACAGCGAGCCGGTGAGCAGGGCCTCGCCCTCCGCGACCGGCACCGCCGCGGTGAGCAGCGGGTGACCGGTCGGGGTGAGGCCGAAGCCGGTGGCGTCGCCGGGACCGGTCGGGCCGTCGAGCCAGAACCGCTCGTGCCGGAAGGCGTAGGTCGGCAGCGGCACCGGCCGCGCGCCGGGCAGCAGCGCGGCCCAGTCCGGGCGGGTGCCGCGCAGGTGCAGCACGGCCAGCGCGCCCAGCAGGGTCTCCACCTCGGACCGGTCGCGGCGCAGGACCGCGGTGGCGGTGCCCGCGTGGTCGGGGACGCACTCGCGCACCAGGGCGGTGAGCACGGCGTCCGGGCCGAGCTCGACGAACTCGGTCACGCCCGCCGCCACCAGGGTCGCCACGCCGTCGGCGAAGCGGACCGCGCCGCGCACGTGCCGCACCCAGTAGTCGGGTGAGGCCAGTTCGGCGGGATCGGCCACCGCGCCGGTCACGTTGGACACCACCGGGATGCGGGGTTCGCCGAACTCCAGGCCCGCCAGGGCCGCGCGGAGGTCGTCCAGGGCGTCGTCCATGTGGGCGGAGTGGAACGCGTGGCTCACCGACAGGGCGCGCGTCCTGCGTCCGCGTTCGCGCCACACCGCCGCGACGCGCTCGACGGCGTCGGCGTCGCCGGAGACGACGACCGCGCCGGGCGCGTTGACGGCCGCGACGTCCACGCCGTCCTCCAGGGTGGCGCGGACCTCGTCCTCCGCGGCGGCGATGGCGACCATGGCGCCGCCGGCGCGGGCGTCCTGCATGGCCCGGCCGCGCGCGGCGACCAGCGCGCACGCCCGGGGCAGGTCCAGCACGCCGGCGACGTGCGCGGCGGTGATCTCGCCGATGGAGTGGCCGAGCAGGTAGTCCGGGCGCGCGCCGAGGTGCTCCAGCAGGCGGAACAGGGCGGTCCCGGTGGCGAACAGCGCGGCCTGGGTGTAGAGCGTCTGGTCCAGCAGCGCGGCGTCCGGCGAGCCGGGTTCGGCGAACAGCACCTCGCCCAGCGGCCGGGGCAGGGCCGGGTCGAGGTGGGCCAGCACCTCCTCCAGCGCCGCGCGGTAGACCGGGGAGCGCTCGGCCAGCTCGGCGCCCAGTCCCGGGCGCTGGCTGCCCTGCCCGGTGAACAGGAACGCGGTGCGACCGGGTCGCTCGTCGCCGCCCCGGACCGGGGCGGGGCCGCCGTCGGCGAAGGCGGCGAGCGCGGCGAGCAGGGCGTCGCGGTCGGCGCCGACGACCGCCGCGCCGCGCGGGTGCACGGTGCGGGTGGTGGCCAGGGACAGCGCCACGTCGGCCGGGTCGAGGTCGGGGTGGGCGGCGAGGTGGTCGCGCAGCCGGGCGGCCTGGGCGCGGGTGGCCTCGTCGTCGTGGCCGCTGAGCACCCAGGCCAGGGCGCCGGTGACGGCCGGTGGGGTGTCCGGGCGCTCGGCGGGCGGCTCGGCCGGGACCTGCTCGACCACGACGTGCGCGTTGGTGCCGCTGATGCCGAACGACGACACGCCGGCGCGGCGCGGCCGGTCGGCCGGCGCGGGCCACTCGCGGCGCTCGGTGAGCAGGGCCAGCGCGCCGGAGGACCAGTCCACGTGCGGGGACGGTTCCTCGGCGTGCAGCGTCGGCGGCAGCACGCCGTGCCGCATGGCCTGCACCACCTTGATCACGCCGCCCACGCCGGCGGCGGCCTGGGCGTGGCCGATGTTGGACTTCAGCGACCCCAGCCACAGCGGCTGCTCGCGGTCCGCGCCGTAGGTGGCCAGCAGCGCCTGCGCCTCGATGGGGTCGCCCAACGTGGTGCCGGTGCCGTGCGCCTCGACCAGGTCCACGTCCTTCGTGGACAGCCCGGCGTCGGCCAGGGCGGCGCGGATGACCCGCTCCTGGGCCGGGCCGTTGGGCGCGGTCAGGCCGTTGGACGCGCCGTCCTGGTTCACCGCCGTGCCCCGCACGACCGCCAGCACGCGGTGGCCGTTGCGGCGCGCGTCGGACAGCCGCTCGACCAGCAGCAGGCCCACGCCCTCCGACCAGGCCGTGCCGTCCGCGCCGGCGCCGAAGGACTTGCAGCGGCCGTCGGCGGCCAGGCCGCGCTGGCGGGAGAACTCGACGAAGGTGTTGGGGCTGCTCATCACGGTCACGCCGCCGGCCAGGGCGAGCGAGCACTCGCCGCGGCGCAGCGCCTGCGCGGCCAGGTGCAGGGCGACCAGCGACGAGGAGCAGGCGGTGTCCACGGTGACCGCCGGTCCCTCCAGGCCGTAGGTGTAGGCGACCCGGCCGGACAGCACGCTGGCCAGGCTGCCGGTCAGGGTGAAGCCCTCGAACTCGTCGGGGACCGCGGCCAGGCGGTGGGCGTAGTCGTCGTACATCGAGCCCGCGAACACGCCGGTGTCGCTGCCGCGCAGCGACGCGGGGTCGATGCCCGCGCTCTCGAACGCCTCCCACGCGGTCTCCAGCAGCAGCCGCTGCTGGGGGTCCATCGCGGTGGCCTCGCGGGGCGAGACGCCGAAGAACCCGCGGTCGAAGCGGTCGGCGTCGTGCAGGAAGCCGCCGTGACGGGTGTAGGAGGTGCCGGTGCGATCCGGGTCCGGGTCGTAGAGCGCGTCGAGGTCCCACCCCCGGTTGTCCGGGAACCCGCTGATCGCGTCCACGCCCTCGGCGACCAGCCGCCACAGGTCCTCCGGCGAGGCCACGTCGCCGGGGTAGCGGCAGGCCATGCCGATGATGGCGACGGGTTCGTCGGTCCGCGTCCCGGTGGTGCGGCGGACGGGGGCGGCGGTGCCCGCGACGCGGGAGAGCACGAATCCCGCCAGGGCGTCGGGCGTGGGGTGGTCGAACACCGCCGTGGTGGGCAGGGTCAGGCCGGTGGCCGCGCCGAGCCGGTTGCGCAGCTCGACGCCGGCCAGCGAGTCGAAGCCCATGTCCCGGAAGGCGCGGTCCGGGTCCACCGACGCCGGGGACGGGTGCCCGAGCACCTCGGCGACCAGGGAGCGGACCAGGTCGAGCACGGCGGGTCGCCGCTCGCCCTCGGGGCGCGCGGCGATGGCCTGCGCCCAGCCGCCCGGGGTGTCCCGGCGGGTGGTGGTCGCGCGGCGGGTCCTGGGGCGGACCAGGCCGCGCAGCAGGGCGGGCGGGGTGTCGGTGGCGTCGGCCGGGTCGAGGTGGACGGGCACCAGCAGCGCGGTGGCGGTGGTGCCGGCCGGGGCGGTGGTGCCGGTCCCGGCCGGGGCGGCGGTGCCGGCGTCGG
>NZ_JBPKJK010000132.1:0-26012 GCF_051756985.1 Saccharothrix sabaoui | reverse complement strand
ACGGGGGTGTGGCGGACCGTGCCGCCCCGGGCGGGGGTGCGGTTGGATGGCGCGGTGCACGCCTTAACCGACCGCGCGGCGACCGCGCTCGCCGATCCCGACCTGCCGTGGGCCGCGTGCCGGGGGGAGCTGGCCGCGGTGGTCGCCGGTCTCTCGGAGCTGGTCCTGGCCGGTCCCGGGGCGCGGGTGGTGGCGCAGGAGCTGGCGGAACTGCTGGTGGGGGCGGTGCCCGCGCACCGGGTGCACCGGGCGGAGCTGGTGGAACTGGTCGACCGGGTGGTGGACCTGCACGTGGTGGCGTGCGCGGACGACCCGCCGCCGCCGGCGGAGCTGGCGCGGTGGCTGCTGCACCTGCAGACCGGGTTCGCCGAGCCGCCGGAGGTGCGGCTCGCGCCGTACGCGGCGGTGTTGGGCGGGGAGGGCCTGGCGCTGTACCGGTCGTCGGCGGTGGAGCGGTTCGAGCGGTTGCCGGTGATCGGGTTCGGGCGGACCGGCCGCTACGACCGGGAGCGGTGGGCGCTGCTGCGGGTGGTGGAGGAGCTGGCCGAGCACACCGGTGACGTGGACCTGCAGGTGCTGGTGCTGGCGCGGGACCTGTCGTCGGGGTGGCACTACCTGCAGGTGGCGACGGTGCTGAGCGACGCGGGCCGTGCCGACGAGGCGGTGGGCTGGGTGGAGCGGGGCCTGACCGCGACGGGCGGGCGGGGCGCGGCGGGGCGGCTGGCGGACCTGGGCGTGGAGGAGTGCCTGCGGGCGGGGTGGGCGGAGCGCGCGGTGGGGTTGCGGCTGCGCGTGCTGCTGGAGAACCCGACGCGGGAGGCGTGGCGGCGGCTGCGGTCGCTGGCGGCGGGCACGGTGGGGTGGCCGGGGGTGCGGGAGCGCGCGGTGGCCGCGCTGGCGGACCGGGACGGCGGCCTGCCGTCGTGGGCGCACGACGCCGGCTGACCCCGGCCCTCTCGGGTCGGGGAGGTCAGTAGCCGGGTGGGCGGCGGTCGGCCCAGGGGCGGGCGCGTTCGAGCTGCCCGGCGGCGGTGAGGACGGTGGTCTCGGTGGCGCCGACGAGCTGCACGGCCAGCGGCAGCCCGGTGCGGGTGTGCCCGGCGGGGACGGCGGCGGCCGGGGTGCCGGTGATGTTCCACAGCGGCAGGAACGCGGTCATCCGGGCGGCGGCGAGCAGGGCGGCGACGGTGGGGCGGCGGTCCCACTCCCCGACGCGCAGCGGCGGCCGGGTGAGCACGGGGGTCAGCAGCAGGTCGTGGACGTCGAACAGGCGCGCGGCGCGGCGGGTGAGGTCGTCCTGCTGGGCGAGCGCGGCGCGCACGGCGGCGCGGGGCAGCGCCCGGCCCAGGGCGCCGACGGCGCGGGTGCGGCGGTCGAGCCGGTCGGGTCGGTCCAGCCGGGCCTGCGCGGTGGCGGCGACGTGCAGGTAGCGGGCGGCGAACCCGGCGGAGCCGCTGCCGGCGCGCAGGTCGGGGTCGGTGCGGGTGACGTCGTGGCCGAGGTCTGCGAGCAGGCCGGCGGTGTCGAGGACGGCGTCGCGGACCTCGGGGTCGACGGGGATGGCGGTGCCCCAGGGGCGCAGGGACACCGCGACGCGCAGGGCGCGGGTGTCGGCGACGGCGCGGGTGTGGCCGTGGCCGGGCGCGAGGACGTCGAGCAGCAGGGCGGCGTCGCGGACGTGGCGGGTGACGGGGCCGGCGACGACGAGCCCGCCCCAGGTGTCGTGGCCGGTGTCGAGGGTGACGTGGTCGCGGCGGGGCTTGAGGCCGAACAGGCCGGTGCAGGCGGCGGGGATGCGCACGGAGCCGGCGCCGTCGGTGCCCACGGCGGCGCCGACGAGCCCGGCGGCCACGGCGGCGGCGGACCCGCCGCTGGACCCGCCGGGCGAGTGGTCGGGGGACCAGGGGTTGCGGGTGGGGCCGGCCCAGGTGGACTCGGTGTGCGGCCACAGGCCCAGTTCGGGCATGCGGGTGCGGCCGAGCAGGACGGCGCCGGCGTCGCGCAGGCGGGACACGACGGTGCTGTCGGCGGGCGCGACGGTCTCGACGGCGGCGGTGCCGCCGGTGGTGGGCAGCCCGGCGACGGCGAGGTCCTCCTTGACCGCGACGGGCACGCCGAGCAGCGGCGCGTGCTCGCCCCGGGCCAGGCGGGCGTCGGCGCGGTCGGCGTCGGCCAGCGCCCGGTCGGCGAACACGGCGCGGAAGGCGTTGAGGTGCCGGTCGTGGCGGTCGATGCGGCGCAGGCACTCGGCGACGAGGTCGCGGGCGGTGAGCGCGCCGGAGCGCAGCAGTTCGGCTTGGCCCGCGGCGCCGGCGTAGCACGCGTCGGTCAGGTCCATGGGCCGAACCCTAGGGCAGCGGCCGGCGGGTGATCCGCGCAGGCGCGCGGTGGTGGTGCGCGGTGGAGGTGCGGTACGGGCGGCGGCGCGGGCCGGGGGAGGCGCGGTGCGGTGTCCACGTCCGCGGGGGCGGTGCTCGGGCCGGCGGCGGGTCCGCGCGGCGGTCCGCAGGCGGCGACCGGGCGTACGTCCCCCGACGCGGGCGGTGCGGGCATGATCGTGGGTATGTCCTCGTGGCTGTTGCCGGTCGCCGTGGCGCTGGTCGTGGTGTGGGTGGGTGTGCGGCACGCGCGGATGGCGCGCGCCGACGCGTTGTTGGCCGAGCACGCGCGCAGGCGCGTGGGCCCGGAGGCGGTACCGCCGTCCCCGGTGTCGGTGTGGCGGGAGGCCAACCGGCTGTTCCGGGCGGGTGACGCGGAAGGGCTGCTGCTGCTCGCGGAGATCGGCCGGCAGGTGCCGCGGCGGCGGCAGGACGTGGTGGACGCGTGGGTGGCGGCGTTGCGCGGCGGGGTGGCCCGGGGGTTGGACGCGGACTGGCGGCGGCGGGTGCAGGGGGAGCTGGTGGCGCACCTGCGGCCGGGCGGGGACTTCTGGCCGGGGATGCAGGTGGTGGCGCCGGGGGCGATCCTGGTGGACCTCGACCTGTCGGGGTGCCGGGTGGGGCGGGTGGACCTGGCGGGCGCGGTGTTCGTGGGCGACGCGCGGTTCACGGCGATGACGGTGACGGGCGACGCGAACTTCGCCGACGCGCGGTTCCTGCGGCACGCGGTGTTCACCGACGCGCTGTTCGCCCGGTCGGTGTCGTTCGCGCTGGCGGTGTTCGCGGGCAACGTGTCGCTGCGCTCGGCGCAGGTGGTGGAGGGGCTGGTGGCGGCGCGGGCGAAGGTGTCGGGCCGGGCGGACTTCTCGGGGGCGGAGGTCAACGGCCCGGCGGACTTCCGGCACGTGCTGTTCGGCGGGCGGGCGTTGTTCACCGACGCGGTGTTCCAGCAGGACGCGCGGTTCGGGCACGCCTGGTTCCGGGGCCGCACGGACGTCGGGTCGGCGTTGATCGGCGGGGAGGCGGAGTTCGAGCACGCCCGGTTCGGCCGGCGCGTGCTGCCCACCTGAGGGGTCAGCGGGCGCCGTCGCCGGGGGTGTCGCCGGGGGTGCCGGCGCGGTGGGCGGCGACGTGGACGCGGTTGGCGCAGCGGGTGGTGCAGTAGCGGCGGCGGCCGTTGCGGGAGGTGTCGACGTAGACGACCGCGCAGCCGGGTCGGGCGCAGCGGCCCAGGCGGCCGGGGTCCTCGCAGACGACGTGGGCGAGCCCGGCTGCGGTGAAGGCGCGCACGCGGTCGGGGGTGGGCGCGTCCTCGGGGGCGAAGTGCAGGTGCGGCGGGCGGTCGTCGTGGGTGGAGACGTAGGGCCTGGCGGCGGCTTCGGCGAGCAGGGCGTTGACCAGGGCGACCCGGTCGGGGGTGTGGTCGAAGACGGGGGAGAGGCGGGCGGCCCAGCGGGTCAGCTCGCGGGCCTGGCGGGCGTCGAGGGCCCCGAGGGGTTTGTAGCCCTGCTCGCGCAGCAGCTCCAGCAGGGTCGCGGCGTCCGGGCCGGGCGCGTCGGGGCGCGGGTCGGCGGCGACGGTGTTGACCAGGGCCGCGGCGAGTTGCGCCGCCGTCCCGCCGTAAGGGTTGAAATGCACTGAACCATGACATCACGCTGGGGGCGTGAACACCAGATGCCCCGGTTGCGGGTGGCCCAGCACCGACCCCGTCCACCCCGTCTCCACCCACGGCCGGGTGCGCTACGTGCGGTGCGTGTGCGGGTTGTGGCTGGTGGTGGAGTCGGGCCGGGTGGTGGCCGCCGCCGGGGCGGCCGACGAGGTCGGCTAGGGTCCCCTGCCCATGGGAGGGCGTCGGGACCTGCTGTGCGACTGCGCGATCTCGGTGCTGGCCGCCGAGGGCGGTCGCGGGTTGACCCACCGCGCGGTGGACCGGGCGGCGGGGGTGCCGCAGGGCACGACGAAGAACTACTTCCCCACCCGCGACGCGCTGCTGCGGGCGGCGGCGGCGCGGATGGCGTCGCTGCACGCCGAGGCGGTGGGCCGGCTGCGTGACACGACACCGCGCGACATCTCCCCGGCCGAGGTCGCCGAGCTGTACCCGGCGCTGCTGCGCCGCGCGGTGGTGGAGGACCCCACGCAGCTGCTGGCGATGGCGGAGCTGTACCTGGAGGCGGTGCGCCGGCCGGGGGTGCGCGAGGCGCTGGGGAGCATGGCGGTGTCCAACGCCGAGGCGTCGGCGTCGCTGCACGCCGCGGCGGGGCTGCCGAGCACGGCGCGCGACGCGGGCCTGCTCGACGCCTACTTCCTGGGGGTCGCGGTGTCGGTGCTGGCGCTGCCGGCGGAGGCGTTGCGGCGGGTGGGGCTGGACGACCCCTACGCCCTGGGCCTGGGCCTGTTCCGGGCCGCCGTCCCGGGCGGGCCGGGCTCAGTCGACGGGGACGAGCCGGTGGACCCCGGTGACGACGACCGCGGCGGGCGCGGTGGGGGCCGCGCCGCAGCTGACGGGACGGGCGGTTAGCTCGCGGGTGGCGACGGTGACGCGCCAGGCACGGCCGTCGTCGTGCCGCACGGTGGCCTCGTCGGGCGTCTCGTGCGCGACGTGCAGGACGTCGCGGTGCTCGCCGGTGCGTTCGCGCACGGCCAGTTCGGCGACCTGGCCCGCGGGGCCGTGGGCGGAACGGCCCCGGCAGCGGTCGACCACGACGTGCCCGTCGGCGGCGCGGTCGAGCAGCAGGCGCGCGAAGTCGGCGTCGAGGCGGCCGTAGGCGTAACCGGTGGGCAGCAGCACCGCGGTGGGCGCGAAGCGGTGCCCGCCGGTGTGGGTGCACTCCCACACCGCCTCGCCGCGCTCGGCGGCCAGCTCGTGCGCCAGCGGGCGGCCGAGCAGGGCGCAGCAGGCGTCGCGGCGGCTGTTGGCGCACACCAGCAGCACGGGGTGCGCGGCGGGCTCGCCGAACCCGGTGTCCTCGCCGCGGCCCAGCGCGCCGAGATCCAGGTCGAGCAGCTCGGCGGGGTCGGCGACGAGCCCGGCGCGCAGCCGGGACGCGCCGGGGGCGGTGGCGGCGAGGTAGACCCGGCGCGGCGCGCCCGCGACGTCGGTGTGGCGGCCGGGACGGCGGATGAGCAGGACGCGCACGCCGGTGTCGGCGGCGCGGCGGGCGAGTTCGGCGCCGAGCGCGGGGTCGAGCCGGCTCTGGGTGAGCGCGTCGCGGCCCCACGGGCCGGGTTGCTCCAGGGCCAGCCACGCGGTGGCCGCGGCGGCGGTGCCCGCCTGGGGGTCGTCGAGGGTCGCGGAGATCGCGGCGCAACGGGGCTCGGTCACCCTGTAAGGGTGCCCTTATCCGGCCGTTCGAGTGACGCCGGCCCCCACCTTCACTCCTACGGGACGAACCGGTCACGCACGGTAGGTGTTCGCGGGTGGTGGACACCCCTGCCGCCGCCCACCCCACCCCACTAGCGTCACCCCATGGCGATCACGCACACAGCCACCGGGACCGCGTTCACGGTGCTCCCGCCACCGACTCCCACCGGACGCGTGGTACTGGTCTGGCACCTGCTGGGCGAACCCGGCACCCCCGAAGCCATGGCCGCCACCCTGCCCCTGCACGCCGTGCCCGCCTGGCGCGTCTACCCCGCGCTGCCCGTCCCCGACACCGCCATGGCCGTGCACCGCTACACGACACTGGTGCGGACCGCCGCCGACGCGGTACCCGACGTCCTGGCCGCCCTGCCCGACTGGGACGGCACCCCCGTCGACGTCGTGGGCGGCTCCGCCGGCGGACACGTCGCCCTGCTGACCGCCGTGCGCGCCACCACACCCGTGCGCCGCATCGCCGTGGTCAACCCCGCCGTCACCGTGCCCGCCGTGGTGGCCGCCTCCATCGACGCCGGCGCACTGGAGCACCACGAGTGGACCGACCGGGAGAAGGCCGCCGCCGACCCCCTCGACGTCCTCGCCCACGCCGACCGGATCACCGCCCCCCTCCTGGTCGTGCGCGGCCAACACGAGTACCCGGCGTTCCGACCCGTCCAGGACGCCCTGGTCGCCGCCGTGCCCGGCGCCCGACTGGTCGAGGTACCGGGCCTGGCCCACATGCTGGTCGACCACGCCGACGAGGTCGGCCGGGAGGTGACCGGATGGCTGGCCTGATCGTCGTCACCGGCGGCAGCCGGGGGATCGGCGCGGCCGTGGTGCGCCGCGCCGCCGCCGACGGACACCGGGTCGTACTGGGCTACCGGGTCGAACACGACACCGCACACGCCCTCGCCGACGAGGTCGGCGGCCTGGCCGTGCGCGCCGACGTCTCCGACGAACACGACGTCGACCGCCTCTTCGACACCGCCGCCACCCTCGGCCAGGTCACCGGCGTCGTCGTCAACGCCGGCATCACCAGCCCCGCCGGCCCCCTCGCCGACCTGCGCACCGAAGACCTGCGCCGCGTCGTCGACGTCAACGTCGTCGGCGCCCTGCTGTGCGCGCGCCGCGCCGCCCGCGACCTCACCCGCGGCGGGTCCATCGTGTCGCTCTCCTCGGCCGCCGCCACCCTCGGTAGCCCGGGGGAGTACGTCCACTACGCCGCCAGCAAGGCCGCCGTCGACGCCATGACCATCGGCCTGGCCAAGGAACTCGGCCCACGCGGCATCCGGGTCAACGCCGTCGCCGCCGGCACCGTGCGCACCGACATCCACCGACTGTCCGACATGCCCGACCGCCCCGACCGGGTCGCCCCCGCCATCCCGCTGCGCCGCCCCGGCGAACCCGAGGAGATCGCCGAGGCGGTGGCCTGGCTGCTCTCGGACGCCGCCTCCTTCACGACCGGGGCCGTCCTGCGGGTCGCCGGGGGACTGTGACCACCACACCACCCCCACCACCGCCGCACCCCGGAGGAACCGCACGCGTGCCCGACCCCCACGACCTCGTCAGGTCCGCCACCACCCCCACCCCCGTACCCCTCGTCCCCGAGATCACCCTGCACACCGCCGACGACGTCATCGCCCTCTGGCACGCCACCGGCACCCCCGAACCACCCTTCTGGGGCTTCCCCTGGGCCGGCGGCCAAGCCCTCGCCCGCCACGTCCTCGACCACCCCCACCTCGTCGCCGGCCGCCACGTCCTCGACCTCGCCTGCGGCTCCGGCCTCGTCGCCATCGCCGCCGCCCTCGCCGGCGCTCGCGTCACCGCCAACGACATCGACCCCCTCGCCGCCGCGGCCACCACCCTCAACGCCACCGCCAACCACGTCACCCTCACCACCGGCACCGACGACCTCCTCGACACCCGCCCCGACATCGACGTCGTCCTCGCCGGCGACGTCTTCTACGACCGCGACATGGCCACCCGCTTCACCCACTTCCTCCTCGCCGCCCACCACCGCGGCGCCCTCGTCCTCGCCGGCGACCCCCAACGCAGCTTCACCCCGAAGAACTGGACCCGACTGGCCACCTACGACGTCCCCGTCTCACCCGACCTCGAAGGCGTCGCCGTCAAGACCACCGGCGTCTGGAGCCCCGCACCACCCGCCTGACCCCACCGGAGCAACGGCACACAAGAAATAACAGCGCTGTTACATTGGGGGAGTGGAGCAACCCAACTTCCTCGGCACCCGCCTGCGACACCTCCTCGACCAACTCGACGGAGACCTCGCCCGCGTCTACACCGACCTCGGCCTACCGGGCTTCCGCCCCCGCTACACACCCGTCATCCGCATCATCGCCGCCCACGGCCCCCAAGCCATCCGCGACCTCGCCACCACCATCGGCGTCACCCACTCCGCCATCAGCCAGACCGTCAACCAGATGCACCGCGACGGCCTCGTCGAACTCCACCCCGGCGACGACGCCCGCCACCGCATCGTCCACCTCACCGACCACGCCACAGCCATCCTCCCCACCCTCGACGCCGAGTGGCACGCCACCACCGCCGCCGCCCGCCAACTCGACGCCGAACTCCCGCACCCCCTCAGCGACCTCGTCGACGCCGCCCTCCACGCCCTGCGCCAACGCCCCATGCGCGACCGCGTCCACGACCACCTCCACCCCCCTCACGAGCCGTAAAGCGCCACCAACTCACGCCCCAACCGCCCCAACTCCGCCCGCACACCCCCCGACTCCACCACCTCCACCGCACCACCCCACCCCGCCAACACCTGCGCCACCATCAGGGGAGTGGCCGCACCCACCCGCAACCGCACCCGACCACCCACCTCACCCACCACCTCGCAATGCCGCCCGAACTGATCCGCCAACACCCCCGCGAACCGCCCCTCCACCTCCACCACCGCCGAACACACCGACCGCCGCGCCTCCACCTCCGACACCACCTCACCCCACACCGACGACAACTCGAACCCCGCCGGCCGCACGAACCGCCCCTCCACCACCTCCACCGACACCACCCGATCCACCCGGAACGTCCGCCGACCACCCTCCGTACCCGCCACCAGGTACCAGACCTCGTCCTTGTCCACGAGCCCCCACGGCTCCACCACCCGCTCCGACCGACCCCCACGACCCCCGTACACCAACCGCACCCGCCGACACCCCACCACCGCCTCCTGCAACACCCCCAACCACACCGGCCGCTCCCGCACCACCCCACCCCACGCCGCCGCGTCCACCACCACCGCCTCCACCGCCACCCGCGCGTCCTCCCGGAACGGCTCCGGCAACGCACCCACCAACTTCCGCACCGCACCCCGCACCCGCGCCGACATCCCCGCCACCGGCCCCAACAACAGGAACAACGCCCGCGCCTCCACCGACGTCAACCCGCTCAAGTCCGTCCGCGCACGCCCCACCAACCGCCACCCACCACCACGCCCCGGCTGCGCGTACACCGGCACACCCGCCGACGACAACGCCTCCAGATCACGCCGCGCCGTCGCCACCGACACCTCCAACTCGGCCGCCAACTCCGCCGCCGTCACCCGCTCCCGCGCCTGCAACACCAACAGGGCAGCCACCAACCGATCCGCACGCACCAACCGATCCTCCCGCGAAAAGTGCTCACAACGTGAGCACTTCACCCCGCCACCCTGTACCCGACACACGAACGACAGGGGAGTAGGACATGCTTCGCGGACTCACCACCACCAGCTTCTTCGCCGCCGACCTCGACGCCGCCGCGGCCTGGTACACCGAACTCCTCGGCACCGAGCCCTACTTCCGCGTCCCCGGCGGCTACCTCGAATGGCGCATCGGCGACTACCAGCACGAGTTCGGCATCGTCAACAGCGCCTACGCGCCGCACGACGTCACCGACGCACCCGCCGGCGCCATCGCGTACTGGGCCGTCGACGACCTCGACGCCACCCTCACCCGCCTCACCGAACTCGGCGCCCGCCCGCACCACCCGCCGACCGTGCGCGGGGAGGGCTTCGTGACCGCCAGCGTGCTCGACCCGTTCGGCAACGTCCTGGGCATCATGACCAACGCGCACTACTTCGAGGTGCTGGGGCGGTTTGAGGGGGCGGGGAAGCGACCCTGACGACTTACTTAACATAATGTAAATTATCGGCGTTGCGGAACGGCTGGTGAGAGGGCCCCGGACGAGGACCGTCCACACCGGCCGGACGCACGTCGACCGACGCACGCACGCACCGTGCACCGAACACCGCCGGCCGACCGTCGCCCGCGCCGAACGCCGCTGAGCGCCACCCAACGCCGCCACAGGCCGACACTCGCAGCGAGGGGTCGAGCCCGGGGCCTCGGGAGGCGTTCGACGGCGAAGCCCGACCGGCCCGGCACACCACCCACAAAACGTCACAGTGACGGATCAACGGTGGTGTGCCGGGCCGGGGCCGGTCGATGGCCGTCGTCGCCGAACCCGCCGACCCGTGGTGATCATCGACCGGGCCGACCCGCCCGCCTCGGCCTCGTGGTCTCGCCGGGCCAGATCGCCCTGGCCCGGCGGCGTCGGCACGCGGTCGCGTGCGCGCACACCGTCGACAACGCGCATCGGAGGGCCCGGCGCGGCCGGCGGAAGGTTGCCGGAAGGGGCATCCCCCGATCGCGGCCCAGCCCCTTCCGGACCAGTAAATGATGGATAATCGCCATTATCCATCAAAACGGAGTTATCGCTGAGACCGGCAGCAAGCGGACGAAACGCCCAACGCCTCGAACCTCCCGCCCTGCTACCGAACCTCCGGGGATGACGCCGAACCTCCGCCCTGCCGCTGACTTCCGGGGTGACGTCTCTACCTTCTCGGCCGTCCTGGGCGTCCTGTCCCCTCTCACCCGCCCCTGCCCGAGGACCGCCGGCCCTCTCCCCTGCGCGGGTCGTCGGGCGACGCGCCCGCTCCCCCGTTCAGGCCGTGCCGGTCGGTTTTGTCGGTGGGGTGCGGTAGGAAGATCGACATGCGTGTTCTCGCCGCTCAGGAGCAGTTCTTCCTCGCTCGTCGTCCTCGGAAGGACTCGCCGCACACGACTGCCGCCTACCGGCGTGACCTGGCGGGGGTGACGGTGTTGTTGGCGGAGGTGGTGTCGCGGCCGGTGGCGGAGTTGGTGATCGAGGACTTGTCGGCGGGGAACCTGCGGGTGGCGTTCGGGGTGTTCGCGGATTCGCACGCGAAGTCGTCGGTGTTGCGGGCGTGGTCGACGTGGAACCAGTTCTTGACGTTCTGCGTGGCGGAGGACTTGGTGCCGGGGAACCCGATGGGTGCGGTGGCGCGGCCGAAGACGCCGCCGTTGGTGCCGAAGCCGTTGCGGGGTGAGGACACGCCGGAGCGGTTGTTGACGGCGGTGGCGGAGGGGGCGCGGAAGGGGCGTGATCCGTGGCCGGAGCGGGATGTGCTGGTGTTGGCGTTGGGGTTGGTGGCGGGATTGCGGTCGGCGGAGATGCGGACGTTGACGTTGGCGTCGGTGGTGGGTCGGCCGGGTGAGCGGCGGTTGCACGTGGCGGGTAAGGGGAACCGGGATCGGTCGGTGCCGATCGAGCCGGCGATGGATCGGGTGATCGAGGAGTACCTGGTGTCGTGTCGTCGGCGTTTTCCGCAGGGGCGGTTCGACCGGGGGTCGGCGTTGGTGCGGGATCGGCATGGTGAGCCGATCGGGCGTGGTGGGTTGGAGTACTTGGTGCGGTCGTGCTTCCGGTGGGCGGGGTTGCACGATCGGGTGCCGTCGGGGGCGAACTTGCACGCGTTGCGCCACACGTTCGCGACGCGGTTGGCGGAGGACGGTGCGTCGGCGTCGGAGATCATGGCGTTGTTGGGTCATGCGTCGTTGGCGACGTCGCAGAACTACATCGAGGCGACGGCGCGGGAGCGGCGTGCGGCGGCGGCGGGTAATCGGACGTACGTGTCGTTGGGGCGGTTGCCGCGGCGGGATTAGTGGTGGGGTGCTTCTCCCCCGGTCTGCCGGGGTTTTCGTTGCGGGATTGTTAGGTCGTTCGGGTGCGGTGTTGGTGCGGACCGGGGTGGTGCGGGAAGTCTTCTCGTATGAGGTCCGTGTGGCGTGGGGCGATCTCCTTCGGGTTGGTGACGATCGGTGTGCGGATGTACGCCGCGACGGAGGAGCACGACTTCCGGTTCCACCAGGTGCACCGGGAGGACGGTGGGCGCATCCGGTACCGGCGGGTGTGCGAGGTGTGCGGCGAGGAGGTCGCGTACGCCGATGTGGCGAAGGGGTACGAGCTGGAGGACGGTCGTCTGGTGGTGATGGGTGACGAGGATTTCGACAAGTTGCCGGTCAACACGGATCACGCGATCGACGTGGTGGAGTTCGTGCCGGTGGAGGAGGTCGATCCGATCTTCTTCCAGAAGGTCTACTACTTGGAGCCGGACAAGGCGGCGTTGCGTCCGTACGTGCTCTTGCGGATGGCTTTGGAGCGCAGTGGGCAGCTCGCGGTCGTGAAGATCACCATTCGTCAGCGGGAGACGTTGGCGGTGGTGCGGGCGCGGGGCGGGTTGCTGGTGATGCACACGATGTTGTGGCCGGATGAGATCCGGGAGCCGGGTTTCGAGTTCGTGGATTCGGATGTGTCGGTGCGTCCGCAGGAGTTGACGATGGCGGCGTCGTTGGTGGAGTCGATGGCGGGGTCGTTCGACCCGGCTGGTTTCACGGACGACTACACGGATGCGATGCGGCGGTTGATCGAGGCGAAGGCGGAGGGTGCGGAGTTGCCGGAGCGGCCGGAGTCGGTGGATTCCGGTGAGGTGATCGACCTGATGACGGCGTTGGAGCGCAGTGTGGAGGCGGCGCGGTCGTCTCGGGGTGGTCGGTCGGCGGGGCGGAAGCCGGCGGCGGGAGAGTCCGCGGCGGGGAAGTCTGGGGGGAAGGAGCCCGCGGTGAAGAAGTCCGCGGCGGCGGGTGGGTCGGCGGGTGGTCGGAAGCCGGCGGCGAAGAAGGCTCCGGCGAAGAAGGCGAAGCCCGCCTGAGGCGCGGGGGCGCGCATGGGTGGGGACCTGTCGGAGTACCGGGGCAAGCGGGTCGCGGGGCGGACGCCGGAGCCGGTGCCGGCCGAGGGCGTGGTGGTGCCGGTCGGTGGTGACGACACGTTCGTGATCCAGGAGCACCACGCGTCGGCGTTGCACTGGGACGTGCGGTTGGAGCGGGGCGGGGTGCTGGTGTCGTGGGCGGTGCCCAAGGGGTTGCCGTCGGAGCCGGGTGCGGTGCGGTTGGCGGTGCGCACGGAGGATCACCCGGTGGAGTACGCGTCGTTCTCGGGGGTGATCCCGAGGGGCGAGTACGGGGCGGGGCGGGTGGTGGTGTGGGACCGGGGTCGCTACGAGGTGGTGTCGTGGTCGGACCGCGAGGTGGACGTGGTGCTGCACGGGTCGCGGGTGGAGGGCGGGTTCGTGTTCTTCCGGTCGTCGTCGGGTGGGCGGGACTGGATGGTGCGGCGGCGGCACGGGGCGGCGCGGCCGGGGTGGGTGGCGTTGCCGGAGGCGCTGGTGCCGATGTCGGCGACGCCGGCGCGGGAGTTGCCGTCGCCGGGGTCGCGGTGGGCGTTCGAGTTCAAGTGGGACGGGGTGCGGGTCCTGGCGCGGGTGCAGGGCGGTCGGGTGCGGTTGGTGTCGCGGTTGGGCAACGACGTGACGGCGACGTACCCGGAGTTGCAGGGGTTGGGTGCGCAGTTGGGTGCGACCGAGGTGGTGTTGGACGGCGAGGTCGTGGCGTTGGCGGGTGGGCGGCCGAGTTTCGCGGCGTTGCAGCGGCGGATGCACGCGAACGGGGCGCAGGCGCGGCGGTTGGCGGGTGGGGTGCCGGTGACGTACCTGGTGTTCGACGTGCTGCACCTGGACGGGGCGTCGACGGTGGGGTTGCCGTACTCGCGGCGGCGGGAGCTGTTGGAGGGGTTGGGGTTGGGGGGTGCCCGGTGGGCGGTGCCGCCGTCGTTCCCGGGTGAGGGTGCGGCGGTGTTGGCGGCGTCGCGGGAGCGGGGGTTGGAGGGGGTGGTGGCGAAGCGGCTGGATTCGCGGTACGTGCCGGGTGTGCGGTCGCCGCAGTGGGTGAAGGTGACGGCGGTGGCGACGCAGGAGGTGGTGGTCGGGGGGTGGCGGCCGGGTGGGGGGAAGCGCGCGGGGGTGGTGGGGTCGTTGTTGCTGGGGGTGTGGGACGGGTCGGGGTTGGTGTTCGCGGGGTCGGTGGGGACGGGGTTCGACCGGGCGGAGCTGGAGGGGTTGACGCGGCGGTTGCGGGCGTCGGAGGTGGGGCGGTCGCCGTTCGCGGCGACGTCGGCGGGGGTGTCGGGGGTGCCGAGGGCGCGGGCTCGGGGTGCGCGGTGGGTGCGGCCGGAGTTGGTGGGCGAGGTGGCGCACCGGGGGTGGACGGCGGACGGGCGGTTGCGGTTCGCGGTGTGGCGGGGGTTGCGGTCGGACAAGGTGCCCGGGGAGGTGCGTCGTGTCGACGTCTGAGGCGGTGGTGCTGGTGGAGGGGCGTCGGGTGGGGCTGACGAACCTGGACAAGGTGCTGTACCCGGGGGTGGGGTTCACGAAGGCGGAGGTGGTCGACTACTACGCGCGGGTGGCGCCGGTGTTGTTGCCGCACGTGCGGGATCGGCCGGTGACGGTGCGGCGGTTCCCGGACGGGGTGGGTGGCAGGTCGTTCTTCGAGAAGAACGTGCCGTCGCACGCGCCGGAGTGGGTGCGCACGGTGCGGGTGCCGACGCCGGGGTCGGCGAAGGGGGCGGAGTTCGCGGACTTCGTGGTGGTGGACGGGTTGGCGACGTTGGTGTGGTTGGCGAACCTGGCGGCGTTGGAGTTGCACGTGCCGCAGTGGGTGGTGGGTGCGCGGGGTGCGCGCCGCTCCCCCGACCTGGTGGTGTTCGACCTGGACCCGGGTGAGCCGGCGACGGTGGTGGAGTGCTGCCGGGTGGCGTGCCGGGTGCGGGAGGTGTTGGAGGGGGACGGTCTGGTGGCGCGGGTGAAGACGTCGGGGTCGAAGGGGTTGCAGGTGTACGCGTCGGTGCGGGTGTCGTCGCCGGAGCGGACGTCGCGGTACGCGAGGTCGGTGGCGTTGCGGTTGGCGGAGGAGTCGCCGGACGAGGTGGTGTGGCGGATGACGAGGTCGTTGCGGCCGGGGCGGGTGTTGGTGGACTGGTCGCAGAACAACCCGGGGAAGACGACGGTGGCGCCGTACTCGTTGCGGGCGCGGGAGGTGCCGTCGGTGTCGACGCCGGTGTCGTGGGCGGAGGTGGAGGGGTGTCGGTCGCCGGGTGACCTGGTGTTCCTGGCGGAGGAGGTGCTGGAGCGGGTGGCGGCGGACGGGGACCTGTTCGCGGTGGGTGGTGCGGGGCGGTTGCCGCGGTGACGAGGGGGTGGGGTGTGGGTCTGTCGGAGGAGGAGATCCGGGCGGCGTTCGTGGGTGGTGCGCCGCGGTTGGACGGTCGGGTGACGTTGGTGGCGTACGACCCGGCGTGGCCGGGGTTGTACGCGCGGGAGGTGGCGCGGGTCCGGGGCGCGTTGGGTGACGCGGTGGTGCGGGTGCGGCACGTGGGGTCGACGTCGGTGCCGGGGTTGGCGGCGAAGCCGGTGGTGGACGTGGTGCTGGAGGTGGCGGACTCGGCGGACGAGTCGTCGTACGCGCCGGCGTTGGAGGCGGTGGGGTACGTGTTGGTGGTCCGGGAGCCGGGGTGGTTCGAGCACCGGATGTTCAAGGGGCCGGACACCAACGTGAACCTGCACGTGCACACGGCGGGTGATCCGGAGGTGGCGCGGGTGGTGGCGTTCCGGGACCGGTTGCGGGCGTCGGCGGCGGACCGGGAGTTGTACGAGTCGGTGAAGCGGGAGTTGGCGGCGCGGGAGTGGGCGTACGTGCAGCAGTACGCGGACGCCAAGGCCGGGGTGATCGCGGAGATCCTGGGTCGCGCCTGACCCCCGCTCCCCCGGTGGTGTCGCCGTGGTGGTGTGTCGGTCGTCCCCCGGTGGTGTGGGTGGAGTGGCGGCGCGGGTGGGTGGTGGTGCGGAAGAATCCGGCGGGTGCGGTTCGGTGTGCTCGGTCCGATGCTGGTGAGGCGCGCGGACGGGACGCCGGTCCCGGTCGGGGGCGTGCGGTTGCGGGCGTTGTTGGCGGTGCTGCTGGTGGACGCGGGCCGGGTGGTGGGGTTGTCGCGGGTGGGCGAGGCCCTGTACGGGCAGCACCCGCCGGCGGGGGTGGTCAACGCGGTCCAGTCGCAGGTGTCGCGGTTGCGGGCGGTGCTGGACGTGGCGGTGGAGCGTTCCCCGGGCGGGTACCGGCTGGTGGTGGACCCGTGGGAGGTCGACGCGCTGCGGTTCGAGGAGCTGGTGGCGCGGGGGCGGCCGGGTGAGGCGTTGGCGTTGTGGCGCGGTCCGGCGTTGTGCGACGTGGGTGACGCGCCGTTCGCGGCGGTGGCGGCGGCCCGGTGGGAGGAGCTGCGGCTGCGGGCGGTGGAGGAGCACGACGCGGTGCCGGTGGGTGTGGTGCGGGAGTTGGTGGCGGCGCACCCGACGCGGGAGCGGTTGGTGGCGCGGTTGGTGCGGGCGTTGCACCGGGAGGGGCGTCGGGCGGAGGCGTTGGAGGTCTTCGCGGGGGCGCGGCGGGTGTTGGCCGAGGAGTTGGGGGTGGACCCCTCCCCCGTGTTGGCGGCGGCGCACGGCGAGGTGCTGCGGGACGAGGCGGCGTCGCCGGGGTCGGGCGGGTCCGGGGTACCGGGAGGGGTGGCGGGTGTCGACGCGGCCGGGTCCGGTGCGGTGCGGTCCGACGCGGTCGGGTCGGGTGGGAGTGGGGTGCGGCACGGGCTGCCGGCGCAGCTGACGAGCTTCGTGGGGCGCGAGGCGGAGTCGGCGCTGGTCGCGGGCGCGTTGGGGTCGTCGCGGTTGGTGACGGTGACGGGTCCGGGCGGGGCGGGCAAGACGCGGTTGGCGGTGGAGGTGGCGGGGGCGGACGCCGGTGAGGTGGTGTTCGTCGACCTGTCGGTGGTCGCGGCGGGTGGTGACGTGCCGGGGGCGATGGCGGCGGCGCTGGGGTTGCGGGAGGGGCCGCCGGGGCCGGGGGGTGCGGTGGCGCGGCTGGTGGCGGCGTTGGCCGAGCGGCGGGTGCTGCTGGTGGTGGACGGCTGTGAGCACGTGGTGGACGACGCGGCGGCGGTGGTGGGGGCGGTGTTGGCGGGGTGCCCGGGGGTGCGGGTGCTGGCGACGTCGCGGGAGGCGTTGGGGATCACCGGCGAGGTGGTGCGGCCGGTGCCGCCGCTGCCGGTGGGCGGGGCGGGGTCGGCGGCGGTGCGGTTGTTCGCGGACCGGGCGGCGGCGGTGAGCCCGGGGTTCCGGGTGGAGCCGGTGCTGGAGGTGGTGGCGGGGATCTGCCGGGCGTTGGACGGGTTGCCGCTGGCGATCGAGCTGGCGGCGGCGCGGGTGCGGTCGTTGCCGGTGGCGGAGGTGGCGGCGCGGTTGGGCGACCGGTTCCGGTTGTTGTCGCGCGGGTCGCGGGCGGCCCCGGCGCGGCACCGGACGCTGCACGCGGTGGTGGAGTGGAGCTGGGGGTTGTTGTCGCCGGCGGAGCGGGTGGTGGCGCGCAGGTTGGCGGTGTTCGCCGACGGGGCGCGGTTGTCCGACGCGGAGGTGGTGTGCGGGGCGGCGTGCCCGGAGGCGCCGGGCGGGCCGGAGGTGGACGAGCTGTTGCCGTCGTTGGTGGAGAAGTCGCTGGTGGAGGTGGTCGGGGACCGTTACCGGATGGTGGAGACGATCCGGGAGTTCTGCGCGGCCCGGTTGGCGGAGGCCGGGGAGGGTGGGGCGGTGCGGCGTGCGCACGCCGAGCACTTCCTGGCGGTGGCGCGGCGGGTGGTGCCGGGGTTGTTCACCGCGGAGCAGGTGGTGTTGCTGCCGGTGCTGGTGGGTGAGCAGGCGAACCTGCGGGCGGCGGTGCGGTGGGGGGCGGTGCACGACCACGCGTTGGCGGTGCGCCTGGCGGCGGAGCTGGGGTGGCCGTACTGGTTGCGGGGGTTGCGCACGGAGGGGGCGCAGTTGGCGGCGGAGGTGGTGGCGGCGGTGGGCGCGGTGGCGCCGCCGGGTGCGGAGGAGGAGCACCTGGTGTGCGTGCTCAACGCCTCGTCGACGGCGGCCGGCGGGGTCGCGGGGGGTGGGGTGCCGGTGGCGGCGGACGGGCGGGGTTTCGCGGGGCCGCCGCGGTTGCCGTTCCTGACGGTGCTGTGGGGCATGGCGTTCGGGGTGGCGTCCTCGGACCCGCCGGTGGTGGCGGCGGCGCGGGAGAACCTGGTGGGGCGTGATCCGTGGAGCCGGGCGCTGGGGCGGTTGGGCGCGGGCATGTACGCGCAGTACGCGGGTGACCTGGAGGGGGCGTGGCGGGAGCACTCGGCGGCGTCGGCGGGGTTCCGGGCGGTGGGTGAGCGGTGGGGCACGGCGTTGTCGGCGGCGCAGTTGGCGGAGGTGGCGTGGGCGCGGGGTCGGGCGGGGGTGGCGGAGGGGTTCCTGGGCGAGGCGTTGGGGTTCTCGCGCGAGCTGGGGGCCAGTGAGCACACGGCGGGTCTGCTGTGCCTGCGGGCGGAGTGGGCGTGCGAGCGGGGTGACGTGGCGGCGGCGTGGGCCGACCTGGAGGAGGCGGTGGTGCTGGCGTGCTCGCAGGGCACGGTGGAGACGGTGGCGGCGGCGCGGTTGGGGATGGCGGAGGTGGCGTTGCTGCGCGGTGACGTGGAGGGGGCGCGCGGGTGGTGCGAGGAGGCGTGGCGGGTGTGCCCGGCGGGCTGGTTCGGGCCGGAGCAGGTGCGCGGGTTCATCCACGTGGCGCGGGCGCGGGTGGCGTTGGCGGCGGGTGAGGTGGGCGGGGCGTTGGGGTGGGTGGTCGAGGCGGTGCGGGCGGCGCGGGCGTGGGGCAACCAGTTGGTGGCGGTGCGGGCGGCGGACGCGCGGGCGCGGGTGGCCGACGCCCGCGCCGGGGCTGTGGCGGGTGAGGCGGAGTTGGCGGCGCTGCTGGTCGGCGCGGGGCGGGTGTTGCGGGGTGCGGGGGGTGCGGTGCCCGACGCGGAGGTGGCGCGGCGGGTGTTGGGCGGGGACTACGGGCGGTGGGTGGCGCGGGGGCGTGCGTTGGACCTCGACGGGGTGCTCGACGTGCTCGACGGGCGGTCTCCGGCGGCGGGGTGAGCGGCTCCCCCGGCTCCCCCGCGTCCGGGTGTCGTGTCCCGGGGTGCGGTCTAGGCTTTCGGGCATGCCGAGGATCGCCACCGCCGACACCGTGTCCCGCGACGAGCTGCTGGAGTTCCTGCGGCCCCGTCACCGGGCGCTGCTGATCACCGCGCGCGGTGACGGCGGCCCGCAGACCTCGCCGGTGACGTGCGGTGTGGACGGGGCGGGCCGGGTGGTGGTGTCGACCTACCCGGGTCGGGCGAAGGTCCGCAACGCCCGCCGCGACCCGCGGGTGAGCCTGTGCGTGCTCTCCGACGACTGGGACGGTCCGTGGGTGCAGGTCGACGGCACCGCGGAGGTGCTCGACCTGCCCGAGGCGCTGGAGCCGCTGGTGGACTACTACCGGTGCATCTCGGGTGAGCACCCGGACTGGGACGAGTACCGCGAGGCGATGCGCCGCCAGGGCAAGTCGCTGATCCGGGTGACCGTCGAACGGTGGGGTCCGGTCGCCACGGGTGGGTTCCCGCCCGAACTGGCCGGCTGAACCGCCCTCGAACGGCCCTCGAACCGGCCTCGAACCGGCCCGGACAGTCACCCTTGTGGGTGAGTTGGGGCTGAGCGTGCACGATTGCGGCGTCGTCTCGGCCGGGTGGCGCGACAGTGGTGGGTCGTGGGGACACCTACCGCGCCTGCGCCACCGCCCGCCCCGACCGCGACCGCCGATCCGCTTCCCGGCGCCGCGGCCGGCGATCCCGGCGACCCGTGCGGCGGTGCGGACGACCCGGGTGCGGACGCGGGTCCCGCGGTCCCGGTGGAGGTGAGGTCGTCGCAGGTCGTGCCCGTGCCGCCGGACGCGGTCCTGGACGCCGCCGTGGCGGGCGACCGGCGCGCGGTCGAGACGCTGCTGGCGCTCGTGCGGCCGTTGGTGGTGCGCTACTGCCGGGCCCGGCTGGGCCGCGGGGAACGCGCCTCCGCCTCCGCCGACGACGTCGCCCAGGAGGTGTGCCTGGGCGTGCTGCGGGCGCTGCCCGCCTACCACGACCGGGGCCGGCCGTTCCTGGCGTTCGTCTACGGCGTCGCCGCGCACAAGGTCGCCGACGCCCACCGCGCGGCGGCCCGCAACCGCTCCGAGCCGGTGGCGCAGGTGCCCGACGACGCCGGCGACGAGCCGGGACCCGAGCAGCGGGCGTTGCGGGGCGAGCTGTCGCTGCGGCTGGGGGCGCTGCTGGGGCTGCTGCCCGCCAAGCAGCGGGAGATCGTGGTGCTGCGCGTGGTGGTGGGCCTGTCGGCGGAGGAGACCGCCGAGGCCGTGGGCTCCACCCCCGGCGCCGTGCGGGTCGCCCAGCACCGGGCCCTGCAACGGCTGCGCCGCACCCTCGGCCGACCCTGACCGCTACCCGCTACTGGCTCCAGGCGCCGCCCCAGCCGGGCGGGTCCTGCAACACCGCGAACACCGAGCCCGACGGGTCGCTCAACGCCGCCACCACCCCGGTGGGCACCGTCGTCGGCGCGATCACCACCGCCCCGCCGCACTCCACGGCCGCCCGGGCGGCCCGCTCGACGTCGGGCACGGCGTAGTAGCACGTCCACCCGCCCCGGCCGCCGGTCAGCCGGCCCGCCACCGGGCGGCGCTCCCCCGCCGGCACGGCGTCGTAGAGGGTGAACGCCGCCCCCGGGTCGCGCACCCGCCACCCCAGCTCGCCGGCCCAGTAGTCGTCCTCGGTGGGCCCCAGGTGCTCCACCCAGCACGGCTCGCCCGGCCGCGGCGCGGGCGCCCACGGGCCGTGCAGCACCCGGCCCAGGTCCACCGCCACGCCGTCGCGCAGCTCGCGCGGCGCCGCGCCCGCGAACACCACCCGCAGCCCCGGCTGCCCGGCGTGCACGCGGGTGGCCAACCGGTCGCCCACCCAGCCGGTGAACGACCCGTCCGGCTCGGCGATGATCACCCACCCCAGCAGGGCGGCGTAGAACTCGGCGACGGGTTCGGGCGCGGGGACGCCCAGTTCGACGCGGCGCACACCGCGCGACGGGCTGGGGACGGTAGCGGGCACGGCGGCGGGTTCCCATCGGGCGGCGGGGCGGAGGACGCGGGAGGCGGAGAACAGGGAGGCGGAGACAGGGGGACGGAGAACAGGGGCGGCGGCGGTGGTCTAGGAGCGCGCCCCATCCTCCGCACCGGCCAGGCGCGGCGACAATGCTCCGTTCGGCGGCTTCGGCCGCGCCGCGAGGACCTGCGCCAGCGGCACGGGACGCCCCAGGTGGAAGCCCTGCCCGACGCGCACCCCCAACCGGGTCAACGCCTCGACCTGCGCCGGCCGCTCCACCCACTCCGCGACCGCCGACAGCCCCAACCCGCGGGCGATCTGCACGATCCCGGCCACCAGCACCGCGTCGGCGCCCCGCTCGTCGATACCGCGCACGAACTCGCCGTCGATCTTGATACCGGTGATGGGCAGGTGCTTGAGGTGCACGAACGACCCGAACCCGGACCCGAAGTCGTCCAGCGTGATGCGGCAGCCGAACGCCCGCAGCTGCAACGCCAGCGCCCGCGCCGCGTCCAGGTTCGTCACCGCCGCCGTCTCGGTGATCTCCAACCCCAACCGGCCCGGCGCGACCCCCGCCGTGGCGAGGCGGTCGAGCACGAACCCGCCGAAGTCCTCGTCCTCCAGGGTGCGGCCCGAGACGTTGACGTTGAACCGCAGCTCCGGGTCCGGGTGGCGCACCAGCGCGTCGATCGCGGTGGACAGCACCCACCGGTCGATGTCGAGCACCAGGTTCGAGCGCTCCGCCTCCGGCAGGAACTCCGCCGGCCCCAGGTGCGGCTCCTGCCCGTCGACCAGGCGCAGCAGCAGCTCGTGGCCCAGCGTGCGGCCCGTCGCCAGCTGCACCATCGGCATCGCGTGCAGCTCCAGCCCGCCGTGGTCCAGCGCCGACCGCAGCCGGTCGAGCACCGACACCCGCTTCGCGGTGTCCGCGTAGTGGCCCGGCTCGTAGACCGTCACCCGGTTGCGGCCCGCGCCCTTCGACGCGTACAGCGCCAGGTCGGCGTTGGCCAGCACCAGCTCCCACGTGTCGCCCGAGCCGTACTCGGCGACCCCCGTGGACACCGTGACGTTGCCCGCCATCCCCACCAGCGGCAGCGCCGCCACCGCGTCGCGCAGCACCTCGGCGACGCGCGAGGCCTCCGCCGGGGCGCACCCCGGCAGCACCACCGCGAACTCGTCGCCGCCGAGCCGGCCGATCAGCTGCCCCGGCTCCAGGCGCGAGCGCAACGCCCCCGCCAGCGCCTTCATCAGCCGGTCCCCGACGGCGTGCCCGCGCAGGTCGTTGACGTCCTTGAAGTTGTCCAGGTCCAGCAGCAGCATCGCCCCGGACCCGCCGGTGGCCAGCTGCCGCTCCAGCTCCCGGGTCACCGCGCGCCGGTTCGCCAGCCCCGTCAGCGGGTCCTGCTCGGCCAGTGCCAGCAGCTCGTCGTGCACGCGGCGCGCGCGGGTGATGTCATGCGCGGTGCCCAGCACCCGCTTCGGGGTCCCGTCGGCGTCGGACTCGATCTCCCCGAAGCACTCGAACCAGCGCTCGGTGGTGCGGTCGGCGAGCATCATGCGGTGGGTGTAGGAGAACCCCGCGCCCGACCGCATCGCCTCCTCCAGCGTCGCCTGGATCATCGCCAGGTCGTCGGGGTGCACCAGCGCCGCGTAGCCGTCGAAGTCGAGCTTCGTGCCGGGCGGGAACCCGAACATCTCCAGCAGCGTGTCCGACCACACCACGCGGTCCTCGGGGACGTGCCACTCCCAGGTGCCCATCCGGCCCAGCACCTGCGCGCGGCGCAGCGCGTCGGCCTCGTGGGTGGCCTCCAGCTCCCGGTCCCGCCACGCCGTCACGTCGACCACCCGGTACAGCAGCTGCCCCTGCCCGCCCAGCGGCTGGCAGGTCACCTCCAGCCACCGGTGACCGCCGCGGTAGGTCGACGGGGTGAGCAGCGCCAGACCCGAGCGCGGCCGGTCGGGCGCGCCGGGCAGCAGCGCCGGCAGGGAACGGCCCACGACCTGCTCCGCGGGCACCCCGAGGACATCGGCCAGCGCCGGGTTCACCCAGGCCAGCACACCGCCGTGATCCGTCACACCGAAACCCACGTCGGCCCGGTCGAGCACCTCGCGGTGCAACGCGCCGTCGCCGTTCACGCGCTCCTCCTCGCCACCCGCGCGCCATGATGGTGGAGATCACCTGCGCCGGGCAAGCCGGGATCGTCCACCCGACGACGAATAGCCCCGCTCGGCGCAGCGCGACCCGCCGCGGCGCGGCCCGCGACAACAGGACCCGGGACGGCGGGCGGCGGAACGGCGGGGGGCGGAACGGCAGGGAGCCGGGCGGCAGGGGAGAGGGCGGGAGGGATCAGCGCAGCCGCTCCAGGCCCCGCGCGGTGTCGACCAGCTCGTCGGCCAACCGCCGCAGCTCCGCACCCGACGCCCCGTCGGCCGCCGCCGTCGCCACGTCCTCCGCCGCGCAGCGCAGCTGGAACAGCCGGTCCTGCAGGTCGGCCAGCTCACCCGAGGACAGCACCACCGCGTCCTCCGGCAACCCGCCCCGCTGCACGGCCGCACGCCGCTCGTAGGCGCGCTGCCGGCACGGCTGCGCGCAGTACCGGCGCGGACGCCCTATCCGGCCGCTGTCGGGCAGGCGGCGCCCGCACCAGGCGCAGTGCCTGGGCTCCTCCCGGCGCGCCGCCACGGACTCGGTCACCAGCTCCACAGCACCAGCTCCATGGCGGCCGACGGTATCCCGCTACCCACCGGTCACCCCCGCGCCACGCCGCCAGGGCAGACTCTGCCGGTGTGACCGCGACCCATCCGTACCTGTCCGGCCCGCACCCCCGGGCCTACGCCCACCGGGGCTGGCACCTGGGCGAACTCGCCGGCATGGAGAACTCGCTCGCCGCGTTCCGCCGCGCCGCCGCCGAGGGCTACCGGTACCTGGAGACCGACGTGCACGCCACCTCCGACGGGGTCGTCGTCGTGCACCACGACAGCACCCTGGACCGCACCACCGACGCCACCGGCCCCGTCGCCGCCCAACCCTGGTCGGCCGTGCGGCGCGCCAACGTCGGCGGCCGCGAACCCGTCACCCGCCTGGAAGACCTCCTGGAGGACCTGCCCGACGCGCTGCTCAACATCGACGTCAAGGCCGACTCCGCCGTCGAGCCCGTCCTCGACGCGCTGCGCCGCACCGACTCCCTGCACCGCGTGTGCCTGGCGTCCTTCTCCGACAAGCGGCTCGCCCGGCTGCGCCGCCTGGGCGGACCGGACCTGATGACCTCCATGGGCCCCCGCTCCGCCGGCGCCCTGTGGGCCGCCGGCCGCGTCCCCCTCGTCGCCCTGCCCGTGCGCGGCCTCATCGCCCAGGTGCCCCGCACCCAGGGCAGGCTCCTCGTCGTCGACGCCCGCTTCGTGCGCGCCGCCCACCGCCGCGGCCTGGAGGTCCACGTCTGGACCGTCGACACCGACACCGCCATGCGCGAGCTGCTCGACCTCGGCGTCGACGGCCTCGTCACCGACCGCCCCGACATCCTGCGCGACGTCCTGCGCGACCGCGGCGCCTGGACCACCTGACCCCCTCGCCGGCCCCGCCACCGCCCCGCCGGTCGCGCACGGTGGCGCGCAGCGGGCGAAAAGGCAACAGGTTGGTGGTGACCGCCACCGACGGGTGGCGCCCGATATACAGTCCGCCCCCATGAGCGTGGCCGACAGCACCGCACCCGCCGTGGACCGCAAGCGGGAACAACGCGGCTGGACCTGGTACGACTGGGCGAACTCGGTGTTCCCCACCTCCGTGGTCACCGTGTTCCTCTCCGGCTACCTCACCGCGGTGGCCAAGGAAGCCGCCATCGCCGACACCGCCCGCAACGGCCCCAACGCCTGCGCCGACGGCTCCCTGAGGCAGTGCGACATCTCCCTGTTCGGCGCCTACTTCCCCGCCGGGTCCCTGTGGGGCTACCTGCTGTCCATCGCCACCGTCGTGCAGGTCGTCGTCCTGCCCGTCATGGGCGCCATCGCCGACCGCACCCAGAACAAGCGCCGCATGCTCGCCGCGCTCGCCTTCACCGGCTCCGCCGCCACCATCGCCCTGTCCACCGTCGGCGGCGACAACTGGCACCTCGGCGTCGCCCTGTTCATCCTCGGCAACATCTGCTACGGCGCCTCCGTCGTCGTCTACTACGCCTTCCTGCCCGAGATCGCCACCCCCGACGAACGCGACGCCGTCTCCTCCCGCGGCTGGGCCTTCGGCTACCTCGGCGGCGGCCTCGCCCTCGCCGTGCAGCTCGCCCTGTTCATCGGCCACGACGCCATCGGCCTGTCCGAGGGCGCCGCCGTCCGCGTCGGGTTCGTCCTCTCCGGCCTGTGGTGGGCCGGGTTCACCCTCATCCCCCTCGCCCGCCTCAAGCGCCACCAGGAACCCCACGGCACCGAGACCGGCGCGGGCGCCATCACCGCCGGCTTTACCGAACTGCGCCAGACCATGCGCCAGGCCCGCATGTTCCCCCTGACCCTGGCGTTCCTGGCCACCTACCTCATCTACACCGACGGCATCGCCACCGTCGCCAACGTCTCCGCCCAGTACGGCCGCGACGAGCTCAAGCTCGACGAGACCGTCCTGATCACCACCATCCTCATCGTGCAGTTCGTCGCCTTCTTCGGCGGACTGCTGCACGGCCGGCTCGCCCGCTCCTGGGGCGCCAAGCGCACCATCATGGTCAGCCTGTGCGTGTGGATCGTGGTCGTCACCGCCGCGTTCTTCGTCCAGGCCGGGCAGCAGTTCCAGTTCTACGGCCTCGCCGCCGGCATCGGCATCGTCCTGGGCGGCACCAACGCCCTGTCCCGCTCGCTGTTCTCCCAGATGATCCCGCCCGGCCGCGAAGCCCAGTACTTCTCCCTCTACGAGGTCGGCGAGCGCTCCACCTCGTGGCTCGGCCCGCTGGTGTTCGCCGGCGTCGGCCAGGCCACCGGCTCCTTCCGGCTCGCGATCGTCTCCCTCGTGGTGTTCTTCGTCCTCGGCTTCGTGCTGATGATCTTCGTGCCGGTGCGCAAGGCCATCACCGCCTCCGGCA
>NZ_JBPKJK010000131.1:0-26064 GCF_051756985.1 Saccharothrix sabaoui | reverse complement strand
GAGCCCGTCAGGAGCCCGGTCAGGACAGGGCGCGGAACACCATCGGCCGGGTGGACACCGGCTTGTACTGGTCGACGACGTTCTCGTTGGCGCCCCACCAGTGGCCGGTCGGGACATCGGCGGCGGTGGTGCTGATGAAGATCCAACCGCGGCCGACGCCGCTGTACTCGGTGGTGCCGACCGCCCGGGTGTCCGGGTAGGACTGGTACGGCGAGGAGGTGTTGGTGCTCGCGACGCCGTGCGGGTTGCTGGTGCTGTCGATCACGCGCACGGCCCACTCGCGGGTGGCGGCGTTGCCGTCGCGGTCGTACAGGTGCGGCGCGGCGGTGACGACCGCGACGTGCCCGGTGGCGTCGCCGGTGCCGCCCGCCGAGTCGGTGTACTTGACGGCGATGACGTCGCCGGGGACCAGCGAGGACACCGTCGTCTTGGCGGTGAAGTGCTCCGCGCCGGAGACGAACCCGTCGTAGTACTTGGCGGCGGTCGGGCTCTCGCTGGTGAACTCGGTGGTCAGGTAGGAGTCGGTGGCCCAGGAGAAGGTGTGCTTGAGCGCCTGCGTGAGCAGGGGGGCGCACTTGGCCTTGTTCTCGTAGGTCGTCGGGCTGCCCGGCGTGCCCCAGACGACGCTGGTGGCGACGTCGGCGTGCCCCTTCGCGCCGGGGTAGAAGTTGTAGGTGTCCTGCCCCGGCCACGCCAGGGAGTTGAGGTTGTCGGCCAGCTCGGCCAGCTCGGTGTGCAGCGCGGCCGACGTCGCGTGCGCGGGTGCGGCGGTGGCCAGCACGGCGACCGCCGCGACGGCGGAGGCGATCAGGGCGCGGAACGTGCGCATGGGTGCTCCCTCTCGAACGCGGTGCGGCGGCGGGGCCTCGTCGTCCGGCCGCCGGTGTTCCCGAGAATGGGGAGCGCCGTCGGCGTGCCCTGATACGGGTGCGGGCATGAGATTCGGTTCACGCTGACGCCGCCGCGTGTGGCACGTTGGTGGGGTGACCCTGGACATCCGGGTGCTGGGCGGGGTGGGCGCGGTGGCGGACGGCCGCCCGCTCGACGTCGGCGCGCCCCGGCAGCGGTGCGTGCTGGCGGCGCTCGCGGTGGACGCGGGCCGGGTCGTGCCGGTCGACCGGTTGGCGGAGCGGGTGTGGGGGGAGGCGCCGCCGTACCGGGCGCGGACGCTGCTCGTCGGGTACGTGTCGCGGCTGCGGCGGGTGCTGCGGCCCGCCGGCGCGGACGTCGTGCGGCAGGCGGGCGGGTACGCGCTCGTGGTCGAGGCGTCCGAGGTGGACCTGCACCGGTTCCGCGCGCGGCGGGCGCGGGCCAGGGGGCGGGACGACCGCACCGCGGCCGTGCTGCTGGCGGAGGCGGCGGCGCAGTGGCGGGGCGACGCGCTGGCGGGCGTGCGCGGCGCGTGGGCGGACGCCGAGCGCGACCGGCTGCACCGGGAGCGGCGCGAGGTCGAGCGCGCGCTGGCCGACGTGCGCCTGCGGCTGGGGCAGCGGTTCCGGCACGGCTTCGGGCTCGACGGGGAGCTGGTGGCCGAACCGGAGCCCGAACCCGGACCGGCCGCCGACGTGGACCTGTCCCGCCTGGACGAGGTCGCGCTGCGCCGCCTGGTCGACGCGCACCTGGGCACCGCGCTCGCCGCCGACCGCGTGCTGGACCCGCACCGCCCGCCGGTCGGCGTCCCCGCCGAGCCGCCGGCCGACCCGCACGCCTGGTTCGCCGGGGAGCACGCCGTGCTGCTGGCCGCGCAGCGCCTGGCGGTCGAGCGCGGGTGGCACGAACCGGCGTGGCGGCTCGCGTGGGCGATGGACACCTTCCACGCCCGGCAGGGCCACGACGCGGCGGACGACCTCGCCCGCACGCTGGTCCTCGCCGAACGCGCCGGCGACGACACCGCCCAGGCCCACCTGCGCCTGCTGCTCGCCCGCGCGTGGCAGGAGCGCGGGCACCCCGAGGTGGCGCTGGAGCACGCCACCGAGGCGCTGCAACGGGCCGGGTCGCCGCTGTGCCACGCGTACGCGCTGGTCGCCGTCGGAGTCGCCGAGGCGGGCGCGGGCCGCTTCGACCGGGCCCAGGTGCACTGCGAGGCCGCGCTCGCCCTGGCGCACGAGCACCCCGGCGTGGCGGCGGTGGCGCACGACGGGTTGGGCCGCACCGCCGACCTGGCCGGCGACCACGCCGCCGCCGTGCGCCACCACGAGCACGCCGCGTCCCTGCACCGGGACTCGTGCTGGGCGCCGGTCGCGCTGGAGCGCCTGGCGCACGCCCACCGCGCCGCCGGCCACCTCAACCAGGCGCGGGCGGCGTGGCGGCGGGCGGTCGACCTCTACCAGGCCCAGAAGCGCGACCGCGACGCCCTGCGCGCGCGGCAGCGGCTGGCCGCGCTCGGCTGAGCGGGCCGCTCCCGGGCGACCCCGGTCAGCCGGGGAGACCGGGCAGGGACGGCCCGAGGTCGAGGGGACCGCGGAGTCCCGCGACGGGTGGGTGTCGGTCGCCGCGGGGGCGGACGGCCGGGTGCGCGCCCTGCGGCTGGACCCCCGGATCTACCGCGCCCCCGGCGCCGCGCGGCTCGCGGACACCATCCGCGACACCGTGGCGGACGCCGTCGGGCAGGCGCGGCGGCGGGCGTTCGAGCTGCTGGCCCCGTTGCTCCCGCCGGGTTCCCGGGCCGAGGACGCCGACCTGGCGTTCGGCCCGGTCCTGCACGACCTCGCGACGCGGAGAGGGGCGACGGCCGACGCGATGGGCCGGCCGGCCGCCGCCGGGGCGCGGAAGGGCGCGGACCGGGGCGCGGTCAGCGCCGAACTGGACGGCCTGGCGGGACAGCTCGGGCGGGGCGAGCCGGGTGCGGCGTTCCTGGCGGGCTACCAGCGGCCGGCGGTCACCACGGCGGAGGCGGTCGAGGGCTGCTGCCGCGTGCCCGGCCTGCCGGCCGGGGCGGGTGACCGGTCGGTCGACGAGTACGCGTCCACCGACCAGCGCAACCGGGACCGCCTGGCCTCGGTCGACGCGCCCCCGTGACCGGCGCGCTCAGGCACCGCCCTCCGAACCCGTCACCTCCGGACCCGCCGCCTCCCGACCCGCCGCCTTCCGGTCGCTGTGCCCGAGGTCGCGGCCGGGTGCGACCCGGTCGCGCACGAGCTGCTTGAGCGCGGCCATCTCCGGGAACCCGCCCTCGGCCTTGCGCGACCACAGCAGCTCCCCGTCGAGCCGCACGTCGAACACCCCGCCGGTACCGGGCACGAGCGCCACCTCGCCCAGCTCGGTGGTGAACGTCGTCAGCAGCTCCTGCGCCGTCCACCCGGCGCGCAGCAGCCACCGGCACTGCGTGCAGTACTCCACCTCGACCCGGGGTCGCCTCGTCGTCACGGGGCCAGTATCACCACCGCGGGCAGGTCCCGGCCACGCGGGGAGTTCGCAGCGGAACCGGGTGGGCGACAGGTCCCCCTCCCCGGCCGCCGGTCCTGCCACAGGCGGAACGCGCCGCCCGAGGTGCGGTAACCGCCGCCGGGTCCCGGCGCGACCGCCGGTCCGCGTGACGCTCCGCGAGCGGTCAGCTCGTGCCGTCCCGCGCGACCACCTCCCGCGCGACCACCTCCCGCGCGACGCGGACCAGGTGGTCGCGCAGCTCCACCGGCGACACCACCTCGACGTCGGTGCCGAACGCGAGCAGCGGCTGGGCGGCGGCGAACGAGCTGAAGGCCAGTTCCAGCCGGTCGCCGTCCTCCGGCGGCGGGCACGTCAGGTCCGCGCGGTGCACGCGCACGAACCGCTCGAACGACCGCCGCCGCACGCGGACCACCACGCGGACGGCGGCGGTCGCGTCGTCGAACCGGCGGCTCAGGGTCTCCCAGACCTGGGCCAGTTCCACGTCGCGCCGCCGCACCGGCTCGTCGAGCACCGACCGCGCCACCACCCGGTCGGCGCGGAACATGCGCGGCGCGCCGCGGTGGTCGGCGACCAGGTACCAGACGCCCGCCTTGTTGACCAGGCCGTACGGGTCGACGGTGCGGGTGCGCACGTCGCCGTCCCCGTGCCGGTAGCGCAACCTGAGCCGCCGGTCGGTGAACACGGCGTCCTGGAGCGCGTCGAGGTCCGCGGTGGACCGGCCGCGCCACCGCACCGGGTCGACCAGGACGCGCCTGCTGACCCGGTCCGCGCCCTCCCGGTGCGGTGCGGGCAGGGCCGCCATCACCTTGCGCAGCGCCGAACCCAGGGCGCGCCCCAGTCCCAGGTCCGCGTGGGCGTGCCCGGTGATCAGCACGAACAGCGCGCGGGACTCGTCCGCGGTCAGGCCGGTCACGTCGGTGCGGTAGCCGGGCAGCAGCGCGATCCCGCCGTGCCGCCCGCGTTCGGTGTAGACGGGCACGCCCGCCGAGGACAGCGCCTCGACGTCGCGCAGGACGGTGCGCACCGACACCTCCAGGCGCTCGGCGAGCTTCGCCGCGGGCACCCGCCCGTGCGTCTGGAGGAGCAGGAGGATCGACAGCAACCGGTCGGCCTTCACCCGCTCAGGATGCCCGGGAAAACCTGACAGCAGGTGTCTTGTTCCCGGTGCACGCTCCTCCTCGCAAGGACATCCACGGAGAGGCACGAGCACATGACCGGCACCACCAGCCCAGCCCTGACGACGGCCCTGGCCCACCACCGCGCGTGGACCTCGGGCGACCTCGACGCCACCATGGCCCTCGTCGCGGACGACGTCGTCTGCGAGAACCCCAACGGCGTGCTGCGGGGCGCCGGGGCGTACCGGCGGTTCACCGAGGGCTTCACCGGGATGCTCACCGGTTCCGCCCTGGTCGCCGCGTTCGGCGACGACGGCACGGCCCTGCTCATGTACACCACGGACACCCCGAAGGCACCGGGTGCGACGGCCGCCGAGCACCTGACCGTCGTGGACGGTCGGATCACCGGCATCCGCATGGTCTTCGACCGGGCGCCCCACGCGTGAGCGGGAGCGGGGCGGGACCACGCCGGTCCCGCCCCGCGCGCGGTCAGCGCTTCCAGAACGGCGTGCGCCCGCGCGGCGCGGCCAGTGCCGCGAGCGTCGCCCCGGCGTGCCGGAACCGGCGGTCCAGCTCGGCGCGGTCGGCGGTCGGCACGGCCAGTTCCGCGGCCAGGTCGCGCAGCGCGCGGAGGGTGTCGGCCGGTTCGCCCGCCGCGCCCCAGGCCGCCTCGTGCCGGGTGATCGCCTCGTGCAGCCGGGTCAGGGCCGCCGCGTGGTCGGTCGCGGCGCGCAGCGCGGCCAGTTCGTCGGCCACGAACCGCGCCAGGTCCGGGGCGACCTGCTTCTTCGGCAGGTCGGGGCGGGCGCCGCGCAACCGCGGCGGGGCCCCCGCCGGCGCGGCCATCATCGGCGCGGCCATCGGGGCGGGCATGGGGGCCGGCATCGGGGCGTCGGCCATCGGGGCGGGCATCGCGCCGGCCGGGCGGACGGCGGCCCGGGGCGCCGCGCCACCCCCGCCGAACCCGCCGGCACCGGCCGCCCGGGGTGCCGCCCAGCCGTCCGGCGGCTCGACGGGCTGGGTGACGCGGTGCAGCTCCCCGGACTCGGTGACCACGCGCTGGTCCACCGCCACGAACGCGGTGAACCGGGACAGGACGCCGAACGCCAGCGACGTGTCGACGATCCGCCGCTCCAGCGCGTCGCGGTCGCCCGAGCCGACGACGTAGCGGTCCTCCAGGTCGCGCACCCGCGCCCGCGCCCACAGCGCCGACAGGCTCGGGTTGTCGCTCGGCACGGCGGTCACCCGCTGCCGCCAGCCACCGTCGCCGACCGCCTCGACCGCGCCCGACGCGGGACCGGTGAAGCGGCCGGTGACCACGACCGGCGCGCCGGGGAACAGGTCGGGCAGCGGCGCGGGGGCGAGGGAGTCCTGGTCCACCGCCAGGCCGTCCGGGCGCAGGGCGAGGCCGGTGAGCACGGGCGTGCCGATGCGCCGGTGGACCTGCCGCATGGCCTCGTCGAGCCGGTCCTCGGACTCGACGAGCTCGAACCGGCCAGTCGACCCGGCCAGCCGCTGGAGGAACGCCTCGTTCACGGCCCGGTCGACGCCCACGGTGTGCACCCGCACGCCCGCCAGTTCCGGGCCGAGTTCGCGCAGCAACCGGTCCTCGTCGCCGACCTGGCCGTCGGTCACCAGCACCAGCACCCGCTCGCGGTCGCCGGCGGCGCCGAGGGACCGGGCGGCGGCGCGCAGCGGCTCCAGCATCTCGGTGCCGCCGCGCGCGGCCAGGCCGGCCAGGAACTCCACGGCGCGGAAGCGGTTGCGGTCGGTCGCCTCGACCAGGTCCGGGCCCAGGCCCGGCGCGGTGTCCACGGAGTTGTCGAACGCCAGCACGGTGAACCGGTCCGCGGTGTCGAGCGAGTCGACGATGCGGGCCGCGGCACGGCGCGCGGCGACCATCTTCCAGCCGTTCATCGACCCCGAGCGGTCCAGCACCAGGACGACGTCGCGGCCCCGGGCCGGGACCGCCGCGCGGGGCGGCAGCACGGTCAGCGCGAACGTGCCGCCCCGCCCGTCGTCGTCCGGCCGCACGGCCAGGGACGTGCGGACCGCGTCCTCCTCGGCGAACCGCAGGCGCAGCAGGAAGTCCCGGTCCACGCGGGCGCCGGGCTCGACCCGGACCCGGAACCCGGTCGCGGTCTCCTCGGTGACGGTGGCGTGCAGGGTGGACGACGCGGTCGCGGGCGGCAGGCCCGCCGTGTCCACGTCGACCACGACCGACAGCCGCACGGGGTGCGCGAAGCCGGGCAGCAGCACGGGCGGGCTGATCCGGGAGGCGTCCGGCACCGCGTCGGTGTCCGCGGCGGTGCCGTCGCCGACCTGGTCGCCGGGCAGCGGCGCGCCGGGGACGTAGCGGGGCGCGACGACCAGCGGCAGCCGGTAGGTGGCCGCGTCGTCCTCGTAGGCCAGCGCACCGGCCAGGGTGAGGCGCACGGTGACCCGCTCCCCCGGCACGACGTTGCCGACGCGCGTGGTGAACACGCCGGGCCGCTCCTCCTCGGCGATGGCGGCCCGCCTGCCGGACGTGATGGCCCGGTCGTAGTCGGCGCGGGCCTGGCCGCGCTCCTTGAGCACGCCCTCCACCACGCGGCCGTCGGCCTCCACGCGCAGCGCCGTCACGGCCGAGCGCGAGGGCAGCGGGAAGACGTAGGTCGCCTCCAGCGGCACGTCGTGCGGGTTGTGGAACACCTGGGTGAGGACGGTGCGCGAGGCCAGGCCGGTGATCGCGGCCTCGACCTCGACCGCCTCTAGCGGCAGGTTGCCGCGTTCCGTGCGCAGGCAGCCGAGGCCGTCGTCCTCGGTGGGCGCGGTCACGCCGCCGACGGCCTCGATGACCTCGATGCGGGTGCTCATCCCTCGTCCTCTCCGGTGGTGGGGGCCAGGCCCATGCGGCCGAGCAGGTCGAGCAGCGGCGCCGCGGCGGCCTGGATGGCCGCCAGCTCGGCGTCGTCGGGCGCGCGGTCGGCGGCGTCGAGCACCACCGTGACGCCGTCACCGAGGCGCAGTCCCTGGACGGACCGCACGGTGACCGCGGCGGCGGGGGGTGGGGGCGCGGGCACCGCGGGTCGTTCCCGCCAGAACCCCTCCCGTCCCCGCCCCCGCGCCGGCGGCCGGGACGGGGCGACCTCGGGCAGCCCGGCCAGCTCGGCGAGCCCCCGGTCGGACGCGCCGACCGTCATGCCCTGGATCTCGGCGAGCGTGTGCCCGGCCGCCTGGAGCTTCTTGATCGCGACGACCTGGAGCAGGTGGCGCTGCCCGTACAGCGCCGTGCGCCCCCGGAACCCGGCGGGCCGGTCGACCAGGCCGATGGTGGTGTACCACCGGATGGCCCGCCCGTTCGGCAGCTCCCGCACCCGACCGTTGCGCTGCCCGTCGTAGTTCTCGGCCAGCAGCGCGGCGACCCGCTCCGGGAGCTGCTCGATGGTCCACAGCTCGTCGTCCACGCCGCCATCGTGCACTGCCACCGTGACACTGTCAATGTTGCAGTGTCACGGTGGCAGTGGAGGCGGTGGCGGCGTGGACGACGACAGTCGAGGCGATCCGGTCGGACAGCGGGCCGTTCGGGCTCAGCGGCCCAGGGCGGCGCGGACCCTGGTCACCGCGGCGTGCTCGTCGCGGCCCACGTGGCCGTCCGCGCGGGCGACTTCCGCGCACATCGCGACCACGGCCTCGGCGAAGGCGTCGGCCTCGGCGGCGGAGCGGTCGGCGAGGAAGGTCACCGAGGCGCGCAGGGCGGCGAGGACGCCGTGCTCCACGTCGGCCATGCCGCCGGCGGGCAGCTCGGGCGCGCCCGCGTCGACCGCCTCGCGCACCGCGGGCGGCAGGGCGGCCATCGCCCTGATGCCGGCGTGGCTCTCCCGGTCGAGCGAGCCCTCCTCCGCGACCGACACCAGCACCATGGCGCCGTAGACGGCGGTGCGGAGCGTGCGGCTTTCCTGGTCCGTGTAAGCGATCACGACCGCAACCCTAGAGGCGGCCACCGGCGGGGGCGCGCGGTCCGCCCTAGGATCGGTCGCGACCACCCCCGCGCTCCCCGCACCAGGAAGCAGGGCATGCCGCACCCACCGGACGCAGCCGACCCGTTCTCCCCGGACCCGTTCGCCGCGGTGCCCGACCCGGGTGGCGCCGGATCGCTGGACGACCTCGTGGAACGCCTGCGGCTGCTGAAGGTCTGGGCCGGCGACCCGTCCTACGAGGTGGTCAAGGACCGGGTCAACGCCGGGTGGGCGGCGACCGGGCGGCCCGCGTCGGACCTGGCGCGCAAGACGACCGTCGCGGACTGCTTCAAGCTCGGCAGGCGGCGGGTGAACACCGACCTCGTGCTGGCCGTCGTGCACGCCCTGCACCCGGACGTCGGGTACGTCGCGCAGTGGCGGCAGGCGCTGCGGGTGGTGGGCGGCGAGGCCGCGGCGGCGTCCCAGGTCCGCGTGCAGGACGTGCTGCCCGCCGACCCCGCCGGGTTCACCGGTCGCACGGCCGAGTCGGCGGCCCTGCGGCGCGCCCTGGAGGAGGGCGCGGTCACCGTGCTCGCCGGGATGGCGGGCGTCGGCAAGACGCGGCTCGCCGTGCGCGCCGCGCACCTGGCCCGGCGGGACGGCGTGGTCGACCGGGTGCTGTTCGTGGACCTGCGCGGGTTCCACCCCGACCCGGCGCAGCCGCCCGCGGACCCGGCGGCGGTGCTGGACGGGTTCCTGCGGCTGCTCGGCGTGCCCGGTCACGAGGTGCCGCACGACCTGCCGGGCCGCACGGCCGCCTACCGCGACCGACTCGCGGGCACCCGCACGCTGGTCGTGCTGGACAACGCCGCCACCACCGACCAGGTCCGGCCGCTGCTGCCCGCCACCCCGGGCTGCCCGGCGCTGGTCACCAGCCGGCGCGACCTGCCGGGCCCGGGGTTCGGGCACCTGGCCGTGGACGTGTTCGCCGCCGAGGAGGCCGCGTGCTTCCTCGGCGACGCGGTGCGCGGCGTCCCGGTCGGCGCCGACCCGCGGGCCGCCGCGCGCGTCGCCGACCGCTGCGGCCACCTGCCGCTGGCGCTGGACCTGGTCGTCGGGCACGTCCGCGCCACGCCCGGCTGGACCCTGACCGACCACGCGGACCGCCTCGACGAGCGCCACCGCGACCGCCGCCTGGACTCCGGCGTCGAACTCGCCCTGGACCTGTCGTACCGGCACCTGCCCGGGGACCGGCGGCGGCTGCTGAGGCTGCTCGCGCTGCACCCCGGGCCGGACGTCGACGGGCACGCCGCCGCGGCGCTCGCGGGCACGGACCTCGCCACCGCCCGGCGGCTGCTGGACGACCTGTGCGGCGACCACCTGCTCCAGCGGCCCGCGCCCGGCCGGTACGGCTTCCACGACCTGGTCCGCGCGCACGCCTCGGGCCGCGCGGTGGACGAGGACCGGCCCGCCGAGCGCCGGGCCGCGCTGACCCGGCTGTTCGACCACTACCTGGCCACGTCGGCGGCGGCGATGGACGTGCTGTCCCCGGCGGAGGCCGACCTGCGGCCCAGGGTCGGGCCGCCGTCGTCACCGGTGCCCGCCCTGGAGGACCGCGAGGCCGCGCGCGACTGGCTGGACGCCGAACGGCCCACGCTGGTCGCGGTGGCGGCGCACACGGCCGCGCACGGCTGGCCCGAGCACACCACGCGGCTGTCCACCACGCTGTACCGCTACCTGACCGGCGGGCACTGCGGGGACGCGCTGGCCGTCCACGGCCACGCCCACCGCGCCGCGGTGGACCTCGCCGACCCCACCGCGCAGGCCAACGCGCTGAGCAACCTGGGTACCGCGCACATGCAGCGGGGCAGCCACGAGTCGGCCGCCGACCACTTCCGCCGCGCCCTCGTCCTGTTCGAGCGGGTGGACGACCTGGTGGGGCAGGGCCGCGTGCTGCACAACCTGGGCATCGTGGAGGAGCGGCTCGGCCGCTGCGCCGCCGCCGTGGGGCACGCCCGGCGGGCGCTCGCGCTGTGCCGCCGCACCGGCGACCGCCTCGGCGAGGCGCACGGCCTCAACATCATCGCGCACCTGCTGGCCAAGCAGGGCGACCGGGCCGAGGCCGCCGAGCGCCACCGCGAGGCGTGGGCGCTGTTCCGCAGCACGGGCGACCGCACCGGCGAGGCGAACACGCTGCTCAACCTCGGCGAGGTCGAGTCGGCCCTCGGCCGGCTCGACGCGGCGGGCGAGCACCTGGGCCGAGCCCTGGAGCTGTACCGGGAGGTGGGCGACCACGACGGCGTCGCGTGGGTGCTCGACGGGCTGGGCACGCTGCACGTCCGCCTCGGCCGCCCGGACGAGGCGGCGGGGCACTACGGGCGGGCGCTGGACGCGCACCGCGACATGGGCAACCGGGACGGTCAGGCGTGGGCGCTCGCGGGTCTCGGCGAGGCGGCGCTGGCCGCCGGGCGACCGGCCGAGGCCGTGGCGCACCACGAGGCCGCCGAGGCCATCGCCGCCGACATCGGGGCGCGCGACCAGCGGGCCCGCGCGCACGCCGGTCTCGGGCACGCCCAGCGCGCCCTCGGCGACGAGGCCGGCGCGCGCGAGCACTTCGCCCGCGCGGCCGGGATGTACGCCGAGCTGGGCATGCCCGAGGCCGGGGAGGTCCGCGCCCACCTCACCGCCGGTGGTGCGTGATGGCGGTGGCCCGGCCGGTGCGTGCCCGGTCGGGCCACCGCCATCACCCCCCAGTCCACCTGGTGCGCGGGCGCGGCCCCCGAACGGCGGACCGCTCGTCGTCCGAGTGGCCCCACCGCGCCACCGATCCTGCGTGAACCGAGGAACGCTCGGGGAAATCCCGGACGATCCCGGACGCCGCCCGACGAGAGGGTCCCGGGACCCGGGAAATCCCGGCCCCGGGCCCCGTCTCAGCCGACGACCACGTCGGCGACGACGCAGACCACGTTGTCCGGACCGCCCGCCCCGTCGGCCGGCTCGACCTCCCCACCGGTCAGGGCGCGCACGAGCATCGACCGCTGCGGGTGGGTGAGCGCCTCCTCCCCGGTGAGCCCGCCCTCCGCGATCAGCGACCGCACGGCGGTGTGGTCGTGCGTGATGCGGAACAGCTCGCCGCCGCGCAGCGGGTACGCCCGCGCGTCGCCCACGTGCACCAGGCCCAGCCGCGAGCCGGACAGCACGAGCGCGGTGAGCGCGGTGCCGCTGCACTCGTCGACCGGGTCGGCCGACAGGTGGTCGCCGACGGCGCCCGCCGCCCGCCGCACGGCGTCGGACAGGGCGTTGAGCAGCTCCCCCGCCGGCACGGGGGCGTCCAGCGCGGCCGGCGCCCCGATCGCGGCCGTGCTGAGCGGTTCGCCCCTGGCGCCGAAGCCGTCGGCCACGGCGAGCAGCCGCTCGCCCGCGTAGCCGGATGCCGAGCCGGCGCAGCCACGCGACCAGGCGGGGCCGGTCGAGCTGGTCCGGCGAGTACAGCCGGTAGCCCGACAGCGGGTCCACCCTGGCGGGCGTGAGCAGCCCCGGCTCGTCGTAGAGCCGCAGCGCCTTGGGCGTCAGGCGGCAGGCCCGCGCGAACGCCCCGATGGTCAGCAGCTCCACGGCCCGCCCCTCCCCGGACCGGGCGCCTCGCCCGGTCCGCACCACCGTGGGGCTTCACCCGGGGTGAAGGTCAAACCCTCGGCAGCGCCTCGACCCGCGTCCAGGCCGGGTGCTTGCCGGCCCGGTCGTCGCCGGAGGAGCGCCCGCGCAGCCGGCGGGTGAGCCAGGGCAGCACGTGCTCGCGGTAGTACCTGGCCTCGGCGAGCGGGCCGCGCCGGGCGGGCGGGTCGGGGTCGAGGACCTCCGCCTCGGTGGCGTGGCCGAGGGCGGACAGCACGAGCGCGGCGACGCGCCGGTGACCGGCGGCGTTGAGGTGCAGCCGGTCCGGCGACCAGTAGCCGGGCCGGCGGATCTCCACGTCGTTGAACACGTCGACGAACGTCAGGTCGTGGCGGGACGCCAGCTCCGCGACGGCGGCGGTCAGCGCCACGCCCCGGCGGTGGACCGTGCGGCCGAACGGCAGCCGCTCCGACGGGTCGGCCCCGCTGAGCAGGACCAGGCGCACGCCCGCGTCGAGGCAGCGGCGCACGGCGCGCCCGGTCAGCTCCACGAGCTGCCCCTCGTCGACGCCGGGGCGCATCATGTCGTTGCCGCCGCCGTTGAGGGTGATCATCGTGGGCGGCGGGTCCAGCGCGAGGGCCGCGTCGAGCTGCTCGCCGACGATCGGCGCGAGCAGCCTGCCCCGGACGGCCAGGTTGGCGTACTCCACCGCCTCACCGCGCGCGGCGGCCAACCCGGTGGCCACGAGGTCCGCCCACCCGCGCGAGGACCCGTCGGGCAGGTCGTCCCCGAGCCCCTCCGTGAAGCTGTCGCCGATCGCCGCGTACCGCACCCGTCCCCGCCTCCCTGTAAGCCAACCCACCCAGCATATGAGGTGTCCTCGGCGGACCGGCGGGAGCACGTCCCCGCCGGTCGGCCACTCCACTGTGGACCGTCGCGGTGGTGGTGCGGAGCACAACCGGGCCACCGGGCGAAATCCCCCTTACGTGCGGTTTGCGGTCATCCGGTCGGAGCGCCGGGAACACCGCTCCCAGGAGTGCCGCGAGGGGAGAGGAACCCACGATGAAGACCCTGATCACCGCCGTTGCGACAGCGCTCGCCTGCACCGCCGCCGTCCCGGCCGCGGCGCAGGTCGCGATCCGCGAGGCGGCCGCCTGCGACACGTACGCGGCCGACCGCGCCACGTCCCGCAGCGAGGCCCAGGCGAGGGCGCAGTCGTGGATCGACGAGCGGGCGCCCTACGGCCAGGGCCGCTGCCACGGCAACCAGCACGGCAGCTACCGGTCGGACTGCTCGGGCTTCCTGTCCATGGCGTGGGGCCTGGCCGTGTCGCGCAACACGTCCTCGCTGGGCGAGGTGTCCACGCAGATCCGGCACGCCGACCTGCGACCGGGCGACGCGCTCAACCGCAGCACGCACGTCGCCCTGTTCATCCGCTGGGCCGACGCCGCGCGGACGCAGCCCGTCGTGCGCGAGCACACCGGCCCGGACGGCACGGCGCCCGTGGAGCGCACGTGGTCGGCGGAGACGGCGAGCGGCTACACGCCGATCCGCTACCGCAACATCGTCGAGGGCTAGCCGGGCGGGTCCTGACGGGGCGGGTCCTGGTGGGGTGGGTCCTGGTGGGGCGGGTCCCGGTCGGGCAGGCCCTGGTCGGCCAGGTCGATGCGCAGCGACGCGGCGCCGCGCAGGTCCAGCCACACCGCGCCCGGGCTCCGGTTGACCCGCAGCACGACCTCCTCGCAACCGGGGCACCGGGCGACCAGCGCCGGCGGTTGGCCGTACACCCTCAGGGCCGTCACCGGCCCCGTCGCGCCGCACGCGCCGCAGCGGGCCCGCGCGGCCGTCAGGTCGACCGCGAACACCTCCGCCAGCGGGCCCGCGAGCGCGTTGCCGTCCCCCACCTGGTCCACATCAGCCTCCGCTGGGTCCGAAGCGCCCGGTCCCGACCCGCCGGGTCGTGGTCGAGCGCGACGAGGATGTCCACCACCGCACCCACTGCCCCTCAGGGTGACTTCAGGGTAGCTCTGGGTGACACTCCCGATACGAGGGGTGCTCCCGTTCCCTAGCGTTGCCCTCATGCCGACGAACACCAGCTCGCTCACCCAGGTCCCCCGCCCGAGGCCGGCGGCGGGCGCGGCGAGGGTCACGACCGGCCTGCCCGCGCCCACCGGACCGCACCCCGTCGGCGTGACCGACCTGCACCTCGCGGACCAGGGGCGACCGGACCCTCGGGTGGCCGGCGCGCCGCGCGAGCTGGTCGTCAGCGTCCACTACCCGGCGCGCCCCAGCCTCGCCCCGCTCGCCCGGCTCACGGCGACGGCCGCCGCCGAGGCGCTGGGCGCCGCCGGGTCCGCCCCGGGGGCACCGACCCGCGGCCTCACCACCAACTCGCGCACGGACGCGCCGGCCGCCGGGGGGCGCTACCCCGTGGTGCTGTTCTCGCCCGGCGCGGGGCGGTCGCGCGCCGAGGGCACGCCGGTCGCCGAGGAGCTGGCCAGCCGCGGGTACGTCGTCGTCTCGGTGGACCACGTCTCGGTGGACCACGTCTCGGTGGACCACGCGCCCGAGCCGGCCGGGGTGCCGGCCGCGGTGCTCGCCACCAGGGTCGCGGACCTCCGCTCGGTGCTCGACCACCTGGCCGGCCTGACCCACCGGCTGCCGGTGGACCTGGCTCGGGTGGGCGTCCTCGGGCGCGCGGCGGGCGGCGTCGCGGCGGCCCGGACCGCGGGGACCGACCCGCGCGTCGGCGCGGGCGCGGGCCTGGACGACGGCACCGCGTGCGCGCGCACGGCCCGCAGCATCGCCACCACCTGCCCGGACCGGCCGTTCCTGCTGGTGAGCGCCGGTACCTGCGGCGGTGACGCCGACCTGTCCTGGCGCGAGCCGGGACGCCACGACCACCTGCGCCACGTGCACGTCGGGACGGACCCGGTGCGCGCGGCCACCGCGCGGCGCACCCACGTGGCGGCGTTCTTCGACCGGCACCTGAAGGGCTGAGCGCGGCCGTTGCCGGTCGGTGCGCCGCGCCCGCCGAAATCCAGGCGGGTCCGGCGCGCCGGCGCTGCTAGCGTCAGCCGACCGAGGAGGTGGGCGGTGGCGCGCGTGTACGTCACGACGAGCACCGGCCGACGCCTGCCGGACCTCGGGTACGCCCTGGGCGCCGTGCAGGCCGACGTGCTGGCCCGGCACCACCGGATGCGCGGCGACAAGGTCCGCTTCCTGACCGGCACCGTCGGCGCGGGCGGCGCGTTCGCGGCGCTGCGCGAGCCGCTGGCGCTGTCCACCACCGACTTCCTCGACGGCGACGACCCCCGGCACGCGGCGGGCGTCGAGCGGTTGCGGCGCGCGACGGGCGACGCGTCGCGGCACGTCGAACGGGTGCGCGGCCTCGCCGCGTCCGGCGCGCTGCGGATCGCGCCCACCGGTCCCCCGCCCGCCGGACCCGACACGCCCGGCGACCCCGACGACCCCGGCGAGGGCCACTGGGGGCCGCTGACCAGCCTCGGGTACGCCGCCGACGGGCCGAACTTCCGGCGCTGGTGGCTGGACGGCGACCGGCGCGTCCACGTGGTGGGCCGGGCCGAACTCGGGTTCCACGCCCTCACCTGGCCCGCGCTGCTGCTGTCGGCCGGCCTGCCGACGCCCACCGACGTGCTGGTGCACGACGACCTGGCCGGCTCGCCGCTCGACCCGCTCGACCTGGCCGCGCGGTACGGCGCGGACGCGGTGCGGTGGTGGCTGCTGCGCGAGGCGTCCGCCGACCCGGCGGCCTCCCGGCTCGTCACCGCCGCGAACCGGGACCTGGCGGGCACGCTCGGCAAGACCGTCGACCGGGCCGTGACGATGGTCCACCGCTACCGCGACGGCCGCCCGCCCGCGTCCACCACCGCCGCGCCGGGCGCGGACCGGCTCACCGCCGCCTGCCGCGACGCGCCCGACCTCGTGCACGAGGCGTTGACGGACTTCGACTTCCCGCGCGCGATCGCGGCGGTGTGGCGGGTCGTCGAGGAGTCCGACCGGTTCGCCGCCGAGCAGCACCCGTGGGACCTGGCCCGCGCCGAACGGGCCGGGGACCGGGGCGCGGGCGCGCGGCTGGACGCGGTGCTCGCCGCGCTCCTGACGGCCTGCCGCACCCTGGCCACCCAGCTGACCCCGTTCGTCCCGGCGCTGGCGGACCGCATCGCCGGGCAGTCGTCGGGCCTGTCCGGCGCCCTCGCCCTGCCGCAGGTGCTGTTCCCGCGACGGTGAACGACCACCCGAATCCACTGTGGACGAGCGAACACCCTTCCACCGAAGGGGAAAACGGGTGGCGGTCCCGCCCGGACCGCGTCAGGCTGAGGGGCATGACTTTCGACGACCTGGTGGCCGAGGGCGAGTCCGTCCCGGTCGAGGGCTGGGACTTCTCCTGGTTCGAGGGCCGCGCCACCGAGCAGCGGCCGTCGTGGGGCTACGCGCGGCTCCTCGCGGCGCGCACCGCCGAGGCGGGTGCCGTGCTGGACGTGCAGACGGGCGGGGGTGAGGTGCTGGCGACCGTTCCGCGCCCGCCGCGCGTGCTGGCGGCGACCGAGTCGTGGCCGCCGAACCTGGCCGTGGCGCAGCGGAACCTGGCCCCGCTGGGCGGGGTGGTCGTGTCCGCGCCGGACGACGGTCCGCTGCCGTTCGCCGACGCGGCGTTCGACCTGGTGGTCAGCCGCCACCCGGTGGTGACGCCGTGGGCCGAGGTCGCCCGGGTGCTCGCACCCGGCGGCACGTACCTGTCCCAGCAGGTCGGTCCGGGCTCGGTGCACGAGCTGACCGACTTCATCATGGGGCCACAGCCGATCGGCGACGACCGCGACCCCGACCGCACCGCCGAGGAGGCCCGCGGGGCCGGCCTGACCGTGGTGGACCTGCGCCCGGAGACGCTGCGCGTGGAGTTCTTCGACATCGCCGCCGTGGTCCACTTCCTGCGCAAGGTGATCTGGATCGTCCCGGGCTTCACCGCCGCCGCCCACCGCTCGCGCCTGGCCGACCTGCACGAGCACATCGTGCGCGAGGGCTCGTTCGTCGCCCACTCGACCCGGTTCCTGATCGAGGCGAAGCGCTGAGGCGTGCGCCGGGAACCGGCACGGCGCCCGCCACCGGGGTGGGTGCGGGCGCCGTGCCGGGATCAGGCGAGCTGGCGCACCGCGTCGATCGCGAGCCAGACGCCGAACAGGAAGAACAGGGCCGCCGCGCCGTAGCGGATCGCCTTCTCCGGCAGGTTGCGGCCCAGGGCGCGGCCCACCACGATCGCCAGCGCGTCCGCCGCCACCATGCCCAGGGTCGAGCCGACCCACACGCCGAACCAGCCGTGGTCGGTGGCCAGGGTGATGGTGGCGAGCATCGTCTTGTCCCCCAGCTCCGCGAGGAAGAACGCGGTGCCGACGGCGATCACCGCGGACTTCGTCACGCGCTGCGCCTTGGACTTCTCCTCCTCGGTGAGCGTGTCACCGCGCAGGGTCCAGAACCCGAAGCCGATGAACGCCAACGCCGCCACCAGGGCGATCCACCCGGTCGGCAACGCCGCTCCCAGGCCGTGGCCGATGCCGACCGACGCGAGGTGCACGAGCGCGGTGGCCAGCGTGATGCCGAGCAGCACGGGCCACACCTTGAAGCGGGTGGCGAACGTCAGGGCCATGAGCTGGGACTTGTCGCCCAGCTCCGCGACGAAGATCACCCAGAACGACAGCGTCGTGCCGACTAGCACTGCATCCATTGGAACCGGTCCCTCATCCTGCGGCCGGACCGGGGCGCGACGTGGGCGACCTCGACCCGGCACGTGTTGTGCCTGGATCGAAGGTCTCGCCCGCCCCGGTGACCGAGGCCGCCCGACCGGACCCGTGAACGGGTCAGTGTGTCGACCGGGACGTTGGGGGCTACTCCCCTTCGCTTGCGCCACGAAGCCTAGACGACGGGTCCTTCCGGGCCAAACCGTTGTGCGCCCGCTCACGCCCGGCGGTTTCGCGAACGCCGCGCGTGGGCACGCCCAGGGGTGATCAACCCTGAGGAGGGGACGTGGCGCGCGGTCGTCCGGGTGTGCTGGTGGCAGAGCGGTTCGCCGCGTCCCTCGTGGTGGCCGCGTTGGGGGGCACCGGTTTCGCCCTGGTGTTCCTGCTGGTGCGGTGGTCGCCGGCGGGCGGGGTGGACCAGTTGGTCGCCGACTGGGCGACCCGGGTCGTGGCGGCCGACGACGGGGTCGTCGGCGTGCTGGAGGCGCTGACGCGGCTCGGCGACACCTCGACGCTGATGTTCGTCGGCGGCCTCGGGGTGCTGTGGCTGCTGGTGCGCGGGCGGCGGCGGGAGGCGGTGTACGTCGCGGTGACCGCCCTGGGGGCCGGGGTGCTCGGCGTGGCGGTGAAGGAGGCCGTGGGGCGGTTGCGGCCGCTGGTCGAGGTGGTGGTGGCGTCCGCCCCCGGGCCGAGCTTCCCCAGCGGGCACGCGCTGGGCTCGCTCACCACGTACGGCGTGCTGCTGCTGGTCTTCGGGTCGGTGCGCCGGGTGCGGGTGGTGGCGGGCCCGGTCGTCGTGGCCGCGGTCGTGGTGGTCGGCGTGACGCGGGTGGCGCTGGGCGTGCACTTCGTGACCGACGTGCTGGCGGGCTGGCTGCTGGGCCTGCTGTGGCTGGGGTTGACGGCGGAGGCGTTCCGGCGGTGGCGGCGCGACGTCGGGCTGCCCGACGCGCCGCCCGTGCACGGCGTGGCACCGGACGCCGCCGACGACCTGAGGCCGGTGCCGCGCGGGCACGTGCCCGCGGTGGCGCACCCGTGGCGGGTGGCCGCCGAACTGCTGGTCGTGTGGGCGCTGCTGCTGTGCGCGCTGTTCGGCCTGGGCCGCCTGCTCACGGCGGCGGGACCGGACGCGCCGCCCGCGTTCGACCGGGCGGTGTCGGCGTGGTTCGCCGAACGCCGCACCCCGTTCTGGGACGCCGTGCTGATGCCGTTCGGCACGGTGGGCGGCACGTCGGCGGTGGTCGCCGCGGCGGTCGTGGTGTGCGTGACGTCGTTGGCCGTGGCCCGGGCGTGGCGGCCGGCGGTGGTCGTCGTGACGGGCATGACCGGTGAGATCACGCTGTTCCTGCTGACCACGGCGATCGTGGACCGGGCGCGGCCGGCCACCCGGTCGACCGACGACCTGCCGCCCACGTCGAGCTTCCCGTCCGGGCACGTGGCCGCGACGCTCGTGCTGGGCGCGCTGACGGCGTACCTGGCGGTGCGCGGCACGCGGCACTGGTGGCGGTGGGTGGTGGTGGCGCTCTGCGTCGCCGTGCCGGTCCTGGTCGCCCTGCAACGCCTCTACTCGGGCCTGCACCACCCGACCGACGTGCTCGGCAGCGCGCTGCTGGCCGCGGTGTGGGTGACCGCGACGATCGCGCTCACCGCGAACGGCACCCGCCGCGCGGCGGTGCCGGACCGCGACGCGCGAAGCCCGCGCTGAGCGCCGACCGCGGTCAGCACGGCCCAGTCGACACCGCCTGGTCAGCGCGGCCCGATCGACACCGCCCGGTCAGCGCGGCCTGGTCACCAGGGTCATCGCGACGCCGACCGCGGTCACCGCGCAGCCGATGCCGAGGGCGTTCGCCAGCGGCACGACCTCGGTCTGCCGGATGCCGTTCAGCCACGGGTTCGCGGCGATCCACCAGCCGGACAGGACGAGCACGGGCCCGGCCCAGCGGGCGTCCAGGGGCGCCATCATGCACACCAGGGACACCACCACCACGACCGCGCCCGCCACCACGGCGTCGCGGATGCCGTTGCGCTGGTCGGTGAAGCCCAGGCCGACCGCCACCGGGGACATGAGCTGCCACAGCCCCAGCAGGAACGCGGTCACCCCGAGCCACGACGCGAGCCGCCGCTTCACGCGCGCACCCCGCGGTCGGGGCGCAGGCCACAGATCGACACTTCCCAGCTTCCCATCGCCCGACCGCTCGCGGTACCGGTTCCCGCTGGGTGGTACTACGGCCGGCGCCCCCACCCGGTTCACCGCGAGGTGGAGATCCGCGCCAGCGCGCCGGTCTCCAGCGCCGCCCACAGCGCGCCGTCCGGGCCGAGCGCGATGCCGTGCGGCTCGGAACCGGGCGACGGCAGGTCGTGCGTCGTGACGACGCCGTCCGCGGTGACCGACCCGATCCGGTTGCCGCCCCACTCGGTGAACCAGCACGTGCCGCCGACCGCGGTGATCGCGTGCGGGCGGGCGGCCCGGTCGGGCAGCGGGAACTCGGTGACCTCGCCGTCGACGGTGATCCGCCCGACCTGCCCGGCGGCGATCTCGACGAACCACAGCGCGTCGGGCCCGGCCGTGATGCCGACCGGCGCGGCGGCGTCGGTGGGCAGGGGGTGGAGGGTGGTGTCGCCGTCGACGGTGATCCGGCCGATGGCGTTCGCCTGGTTCAGGGTGAACCACAGCGCGCCGTCCGGCCCGGCCGTGATGGCGGACGGGAACGCCCCCGCGACCGGCAGCGGGAACCCGGTGACCTCGCCGTCGACGGTGACGCGCCCGACGCGGTCGGCCGCCGACTCGGTGAACCACAGCGCGCCGTCCGGTCCGACCGCGAGCCCGAACGGCCCGCAGCCGTCCGCCAGCGGGAACCCGGTGACCTCGCCGTCGACGGTGACGCGCCCGATGCGGTGCGCGCCGTACTCGGTGAACCACAGGGCGCCGTCCGGCCCGGTGACCACGATCGTCGGCGCGCTGCCGGGTTCGAGCGGGAACCCCGCCACCTCGCCGCCCGGCACGAGCCGCCCGATGCGCGCGGCGTGCACCAGGGTGAACCACAGCGCGCCGTCCGGGCCGGCGGTCAGCGCGTACGGCCCGTCCCCGGCGCCTGCCACGACGTGCTCCTCGATCACGACCCGGTCCGCCACGCTCTCCCCCTCCGGACTGGCGATGATCAAGCAGGGTAACGGTTCGCCCCGACCGCCCGCACCGCCCCGGCGCGACCGGGGTGACCCGGGACGGGGTCGGGGGCGGGACAGGGCGGTGTCCGCGCCCGGCCGGCTCGTCCGGGTCGAGCGGCCGGCCGGTGAGCGGGCGGGGGCGGCGCTCACGTCGCCGGCGCGCGGGCGGAGGACAGGGTGGACCCGACGCTCGCCAGCACGACCAGGCCGATCGCGGCGACCGCGAGCGGACCGACGTGCTGGGACAGCGCGAGCGCGCCCACGAGCGTGGCGACGACCGGTTCGAGGCTCAGCAGCACGCCGAACACGGGGCGCGGCAGGCGGCGCAGCGCGGCCAGCTCCAGCGTGTACGGGATCACCGACGCCAGCACCGCCGTGCCCAGCGCCACGGCCAGCAGTCGCGGGTCACCCACCGCGCGCCCCGCGCCGCCGACGCCGAGGGGCAGCAGCACGGCGGCGGCGACCGCCAGGCCGACGACGAGCCCGCCCTGCCCCGGCACCACCGCGCCCAGCCGCGCGCCGGCCAGGATGTAGCCGGCCCAGAACACGCCCGCGACCAGCGCGAACACCACGCCGAGCGGGTCGAGGCCGCTCGCCGCGCCGTCCCCGGTCCAGCCGAGCGCCACCACGCCCACCGCGGCCAGGCCCACCCACGCCAGGTCGCGCGGGCGGCGGGACAGCGCGGCGGCCAGCGCGAGCGGGCCGAGGAACTCGACGGTGACCGCGACGCCCAGCGGGACGCGGGCGATCGAGGCGTAGAAGAAACCGTTCATGCCGGCCAGGGAGAGGCCGAACAGGACCGCCGCGAGCCAGTGCCGCCGGTCCCAGCCGCGCAGCGACGGCCGCACGACGGCGCACAGCACGGCGGCGGCCAGCGCGAGGCGCAGGAACGTGGCGCCCGCCGGACCGGCCACCGGGAACAGCTCGGCCGCCAGCGCCGCCCCGACCTGGAGCGACGCGCAGGAGCCCAGCACCATCAGCACCGCGGCGGCACGCCGTTCGGTGGGCGCGAGGGCGGTCACGCGGTGACCTGTGGCTCGAAGATCATGCGTCCACCCTCGGTCACCCGCACCCGTCGGTCCAGCGAACCTTCCTGCGCGATACTCGTCAGCAGAACCGCACGATCGCGGAGGTCCGGGTGCTCGACGTCCACCGGTTGCGGCTGCTGCGCGAGGTGCACCGGCTGGGCACGCTCGCCGCCGTCGCCCGCGCCCTGTCCTACAGCCCGTCCGCGATCTCCCAGCAGCTGGCCCAACTGGAGGCCGAGGCGGGGGTGCGGCTGCTGGAGCCGGTGGGGCGCGGCGTGCGGCTGACCGAGCAGGCCCGCGTCCTCGTCCGGCACACCGAGGTGATCCTGCACCGGCTGGAGCTGGCGCGGTCCGAGCTGGCGGCGTCGCTGGACGAGGTCACCGGCACCCTGCGGGTGGCGTCGTTCCAGACGGTCGTGCTCGCCCTCGTGCCCCGGGCGCTGACCCTGGTCGCCGAACGGCACCCCCACCTGCGCGTGGAGATCACGCACCGCGAGCCGGACGCCGCGTACGCCGGACTGCTGACCCGCGACCACGACCTCGTGCTGGGCGAGGAGTACCCCGGCCTGCCGGCGCCACCCGACCCGGGCGTGGAGACCGAGGACCTCGTCCACGACGAGCTGCGGATGGCCCTGCCCGCGCGCGGGCCGCACCGCCGCGCCACCACCAGGCCCGCCGACCTGGCTTCGGTCCCGTGGGTCCTCGAACCCGCCGGCACGGCGGCGGGCCGCTGGGCGCGGGCCGCGTGCCGCGCGCTCGGCTTCGAGCCCGACGTCCGCTTCGAGAGCCCCGACGCGCTGCTCCAGGTCCACCTCGTGGAGACCGGCCTGGCCGCGGCCCTGCTGCCGGACCTGCTGTGGACCGACCGCGCCCACGGCGTGCGCCTGCGGCACCTGCCGAGCCGCCCGCACCGCCGCCTGTTCACCGCGGTCCGCTCCGGCGCGACGACGCACCCGGCCGTGCGCGCCTTCCGCGAGGCCCTGCACCGGGCGCGCACCGGGTAGGCGGGCGCCGGGCGGGGCGGGCGCCGGCGGAAGCCGGCGTCAGCGGTGGCGCGTCAGCCGAGGCGGACGTCAGCGGTGGCGGGCCAGCCAGGTGCGCAGGGCCCACCACCAGCGCAGCGCGTCGAGCACCGCCGAACGGCCGCCGAACGCCGGGTGGTCGGTCGAGGTGCCGGTGACCTCCTCCAGCCGGTCGAGGCGGTAGCGGACCGTGTTGGGGTGGACGTGCAGGAACGCGGCGGTGCGGCTGAGCCGCCGGTCGTGGTCGAGGTAGGCCAGGGCGGTGCAGACCAGCTCGCGGTGGAACTCGTCGTCGTGGTCCAGCGCGGCGAGCAGGGTGTCGCCGAGCAGGCCGGCGAGCACGGGGTGGGCGGCCAGCGCCGTCTCGCCGGCCAGCTCGGTCAGGTCGCGGACGCCGCGCAGGCCGAGGTCCGCCGCGACGCGCAGGGCCGCCGCGCACAGGTGGTGGACGTCGTGCAGCGCGTCGAGGGGCACCGCGGGGGCGGCGACGACCAGGGTGTCCAGCGCGGCGGGCGGGTGCGGCGCGAGGCCGGTCAGGCGGCCCTCGACGATGCCGCAGACGCCGCCGTGCGCGAGCAGCCGCTCCTCCAGGGCACGGGCCTGGACGGGGTCGGTCACCGCGGACACCAGGCAGTGGTACCGGCCGTCGGGGCGCAGCCCGGCGCGGCGCAGCTCGTCGTCGGCGGGCGGTGGCGCGCCGTCGCGCAGCAGCAGCCGGCGCAGCAGCAGGGTCCGGGTGTCGCGGGTCGTGCGGGACAGCTCCAGCTCCGCGGTGTGGTAGCCGCTGATGACGTGCCGCTCCAGCGCGCCGGTGTAGCGGTCCAGGTCGAGGATCGCCTCCAGGATCACGTCGTCGGGCACGCCCGCCTCGCGGCAGCGGGAGATGGCGATCGCGGTGGCGCGGGTGCGGCCCGCCTGGACGCCGCGCAGCAGGCCGGCGATCGGCACGCCCTGCGCGGCCCGGTCGGAGCCGAGCGCCTCGGCCGCGGTGAAGTCCTGCTCGTCGGGGTCGCGCGCGCTGGTGAACGAGTCGAGCCCGGCGGCGAGCATGACGGCCACGTGCCGCCGGTTCTCCGCCTCGGGCAGCCTGGCGACGTCCGGCGCGTGGCTGCGCGCCTCCCGGACGAGCTGGTCGACGACGTCCTCGTCCGCGGCCATCCCCTTGAGGACGCGACCGATCACGCCGAGGCCGTGCACCGCGCCCATGCGGCCCTCCCCACCGGCGTTGTCGACGGGCCACAACGGGCCGGCCGCGCGTTGGTGCCGCGCCCCTACCCGGTGTGCGCCGTCTGTTGGTTACCTGTGGCTACCGCACGGTAACAGCACGACCGGCCCGCCGGGAGCCGCCGATCCCGGTCCACCCGCTCCGCGCCGTGCGCGTTCCCGCGTCCCGCCCGCGGTTCCCGCACGCGCGTGATGAACCCCTGCGTCCGGATTGGAGCCCCCGTGACAACGACGACACCCGCTCCGCGCCGAAGGCGACGTGCCCGACTCCTCGCGGTGCTCGGCGCGGGCGCGCTCCTCGCCGGGCTCGCACCCGCGAGCACGGCGGCGGCCGACCCCCGTGCCCTGCGCCAGGTCATGTTCGTCGGCAACAACTGGGAGGGCACCGCGGACGTCATCGCGCCCTCCGGCGACTTCGCGCGGATCGGCCGGCTGGACGTGGTGCCCGACCGCGACCAGCGGTTGGCGGAGATCTACCTCAACCCGATCAAGCTCGGCTTCTTCCTGGGCATCCGGCTCGGCCCCGGCGAGGGCCACGACCAGCTGATCGACGACATGTACACCACGCCGGACGGCTCCGCGCTCGTCGTGTCGCGCCCCAGCTTCGCCGACGTCGTGTCGATCGACCTGACCACCGGCGGCGTCCGCTGGCGGTTCCCGGTGTCGGGCTTCCGGGCCGACCACATGGCGGTGTCGCCGGACGGCACGCGCGTCGCCGTGTCGGCCTCGACGTCGAACACCGTGCACGTGCTGGACATCGCGACCGGGCGGCAGGTCGGCTCGTTCACGACCGGCGACAAGCCGCACGAGAACGTCTTCAGCGCCGACGGGCGGTACCTGTGGAACATGTCGATCGGCGAGGTGTTCACCGACCTCGACGACCCGTTCTGGGACTTCACCAAGGGGGACCGGAAGATCACCGTGGTGGACGCGACGACGTTCCGCGACGCCCGGGTGATCGACATGCGGCAGCGCCTCGACGCGGCCGGCCGACCGGACCTGTCGGACGCCGTGCGCCCGGTGTCGTTCACGCCGGACGGGTCGAAGATGTACTTCCAGGTCTCGTTCTTCCACGGCTTCCTGGAGTACGACGTCGCCGCCGACCGGATCACCCGGGTCAAGGAGCTGCCGAAGAACCCGGCGACGACCGACGACCGCACCGCGTACGTGAACGACTCGCGCCACCACGGCGTGTCGATGTCGCCGGCCGGGGACAAGCTGTGCGTCGCCGGGACGATGGACGAGTACGCCACCGTGGTGGACCGCGCCACCCTGGCCCAGGGTCCCCTGGTGCCGGCCGCCAAGCCGTACTGGGCCACGGTGAGCGGTGACGGCCGGGCGTGCGTCATCTCGGAGAGCAACGCCGACCGGGTGACCGCGATCGACTTCGCGACGGGCCGCAAGATCGTCTCGGTGCCGGTGGGCGACCACCCGCAGCGGGTGCGCGTCGGTCACGTGCCGGCGGGGTGGACCGGCCCGACCGGCCGCTGACCGACCCTTCCGCGGGAACACCCCCGCCTCGCGCGGGACCACCCCCGTCCCCCGTCCGGTTCGCGGAGCGCCCCCTCCGCGAACCGGGCGGGGGACGAGGTGTTCCGGGACCGCTTCCCGCCGGCCGCACCACCCGCTCCGGCCCGACCTGTCGCGGCCGGCGCGCCCGAGCGGGTCGGGTCGGTCCCGTCCCTCCCGGTGGTCCTCCGGACGTCGGCAACGGCTTGATGCCTCGTTGCGGTGAACCCGCCGGCAGCCCGCACGCCCTCGCACCAGGGGTGCGGGTCCCCCGTGGCGGTCACGCCACCACCGCCGCGGACCACGCA
>NZ_JBPKJK010000130.1:0-26170 GCF_051756985.1 Saccharothrix sabaoui | reverse complement strand
GGCGTCCGACTAGCGCTCGTCGCGGCGACGCCCGAGCACCGGCACGTCGCCGGCCTCGCGCGGGCGCGCCACCCTGGGCTCCGGCCCCCGTGCCTGCACCGGCACGTCGACCTCGACCTCCGGGGCCAACCGGTCCACCCGCCCGGCCAGCTCCTCGACGCGGGCGAGGACGCCCGCCCACTCCACCCGGTGCCGGCGTTCACGGGCGACCCACTGCACCGTCCGCACCTCGGCCCTCAGCCGCTCGTACTGCTCGACCGTGAGGCGCTGCGCGGACGGGTGGTCGACCTTGCTCCCCAGCACACCGACCCGTTGTTCGACGTCCGCCAGCGTCCGGCGGCGTCGTGCGTTGTCATGCGACACACGAGCAGTGTCCCAAATCGCACCGACAAAAACCGGTTGTCAGCGGGTCGAACTGATGGTGGCGCTCGCCAGCACGAGGTCGCCGGCGGCGTCCTCGCGGTAGACCGCGACGGCCTGACCTGGTGCGACACCGCTCAGCGGCTCGCGCAGGCGGACCACCAGCTCGTCGCCGACGAGTTCCGCGACCGCGGGCGCGAGGCCGCCGTGCGCGCGCACCTGCGCCACGCACTCCACCGGGCCGTCGAACCGGGTCCGGGTCACGGGCCGCGTCGCCACGATCTCGGTGACCTGGAGCTTCTCCGCCGAGCCGACCCGGACCGTGCCGCTCACCGGCTCCAGCGACAGCACGTAGCGCGGCCGGCCGTCCGGCGCGGGCGCGTCGATGCCGAGGCCCTTGCGCTGGCCGACGGTGAACTCGTGCACGCCGACGTGCCGCCCGAGCACGGCGCCGGTCTCGTCGTCCACCAGCACGCCGGGCTGCTCGCCGAGCTTGCGGGTGAGGAAGCCCCGGGTGTCGCCGTCGGGGATGAAGCAGATGTCGTGGCTGTCCGGCTTCTCGGCGACCTGGAGGCCGCGCGCGGCGGCCTCGGCGCGCACCTCGGTCTTGGTGGAGCCGCCGAGCGGGAACATCGCGTGCGAGAGCTGCTCGCGGGTCAGCGAGGCCAGCACGTAGGACTGGTCCTTGCCGTCGTCGGCGGACCGGCGCAGCTGCACCTCTCCGTCCACAGTGGACAGTCGGGCGTAGTGCCCGGTGCACACCGCGTCGAAGCCGAGCGCGACGGCCTTGTCCAGCAGCGCCTCGAACTTGATCTTCTCGTTGCACCGCAGGCACGGGTTGGGCGTGCGGCCCGCCGCGTACTCGGCCACGAAGTCGTCCACCACGTCCTCGGTGAACCGCTCCGCGAAGTCCCACACGTAGAACGGGATGCCGAGCACGTCCGCCGCGCGCCGCGCGTCCCGGGCGTCCTCGATCGTGCAGCACCCGCGCGCGCCGGTGCGCAACGTGCCCGGCTTCGCCGACAGCGCGAGGTGCACGCCGGTCACGTCGTGCCCCGCCTCCACCGCACGCGCCGCGGCCACGGCGGAGTCCACGCCGCCGCTCATCGCCGCCAGCACCCGCATCCCGGTCACACCTCCGCCTTCGCCTGGTTCCTGCCCGCGAGCCGCTTCATGCCCGCGATGCCCGCCGTCCGCGCCCGTTCCACCACCGGGCCGATCACGCCCGCCAGCTCGCGCACCTCGTCCGGCGTGGACGTGTGCCCCAGCGAGAAGCGCAGCGAGCCGCGCGCCAGCACCGGGTCGACGCCCATCGCCAGCAGCACGTGGCTGGGCTGCGCCACGCCCGCCGTGCAGGCCGAGCCGGTGGAGCACTCCACGCCCTTGGCGTCGAGCAGCATCAGCAGGCTGTCGCCCTCGCAGCCGGGGAAGGTCAGGTGGGCGTTGCCGGGCAGCCGGTGCACCGGGTCGCCGTTCACCGCCACGTCCGGCACCGCGCGCCGCACCTCGGCCACCAGCTCGTCGCGCAGCGCGGACAGCCTCGCCGCCGTCTCCTCGCGCCGCTCCACCGCGTGCCGCACCGCCACCGCCAGGCCCGCGATCGCGGGCACGTCGAGCGTGCCGGACCGCACGTCGCGCTCCTGCCCGCCGCCGTGCAGCACCGGCGTGGTGGCGACGTCGCGGCCCAGCAGCAGCGCGCCCACGCCGTAGGGGCCGCCCACCTTGTGGCCGGAGAGCGTGAGCGCGGAGGCGCCGGACCCCGCGAAGTCGACCGGCACCGCGCCGACCGCCTGCACCGCGTCGGTGTGGAACGGCACGCCCCGGTCGGCGCACAGGGCGGCCAGCTCGCGCACGGGGTTGACGGTGCCGACCTCGTTGTTCGCCCACATCGCGGTGACCAGGGCGACGTCGTCGCCCAGCGCGTCGGCCAGCACCTCGGGCCGGACGCGGCCGAGGCCGTCGGGCTCCAGCCAGGTCACCTCGGCGCCCTCGTGGTCGACCAGCCACTGCACGGCGTCGAGCACGGCGTGGTGCTCGACGGACGAGGCGACCACGCGCGTGCGGCGCGGCGTGCGGCGGGACCAGTAGACGCCCTTCACGGCGAGGTTGTCGCTCTCCGTGCCGCCGCTGGTGAAGATCACCTCGGAGGGGCGCGCGCCGAGGGCGTCGGCGATGTCCTCCCGCGCCTCCTCGACCGCGCGCCGCGCCCGCCGCCCGGAGGTGTGCAGCGACGAGGCGTTGCCCGGAACGGACAACGCCCTCGTCATCGCCTCGATCGCCTCCGGGAGCATGGGGGTCGTGGCGGCGTGGTCGAAGTAGGCCATCAGTCGTCCAGGGTAGCCCGACGCAGTCGCCCGGCGAGTACGGCACCGAGCACGGCGACCCCGGCCATCAGCAGGTCGAACGGCAGGACGGCCGCCGTGGGCGCGGCGGCCGAGGCGAAGGTCGTGACGAGCACGCCGCCGAGCCCGACGAGCAGCGCCGAGCCGAGCATGTCGCTGATCTGGAGCGCTGCCGAGTTGAAGCCCCGGTCGACGTCGGTGGACGCGGCCAGGGTTAGCACGCTGAGGCTCGACATGGCCAGCCCCATCCCGGCCCCGGCGACCGCCCACAGCACCGGCGTGGCCCACGCGGGCCCCCACTCGGGTGCGATGAGCGTCACGCCCGCGATGCCCGCCGCGTTGAGGACGAACCCCCACCGCACGAGCTTCTCGCGCGGGACGTCGGTCCGGCGCGACTGCCACCACGCGGCGCTCGACCAGCCGAGCGCGCTCAGCGTGAGCGGGATGCCGGAGGCGACGGCCGAGTAGCCGTGCACGGAGGTGAGGGTCAGCGGGATGAACGCCTCGGCGGCGAAGAAGGACCCGGCGAGCAGGGCGCGGGCCAGGATCGTCATCGGCAGGCCGGGGCGGGCGGTGAGCGTGCCCCTCGGCAGCAGCAGGCGCAGCGCGGGCACCAGCACGGCCAGCCCGGCGACCCCGATCACCAGGTTCAGCCCGCGCGGGTGCTGCGCGGCCCAGCTCAGCGCCGCCACGCCCGCGCCCGCCCCGAGCGCCGCCCACGGCAGACCGCGCCGCGTGCCCTGGTCGGGGGTGTGCGCGGGCAGGTTCCGCAGGACCGGGACCAGCAGCAGCACGCCGAGCAGCACGAACGGCGCGAGCCCGAGGAACACCCACCGCCAGCTCGCCACCTCGGTCAGCCACCCGGACAGCGCCGGCCCGACCAGCGAGGGCACCACCCACGCGGAGGCGAGCAGCCCGAACACGGCGGGCCGGTCGCGCTCCGGGTACACCAGCCCGATGAGCACGTAGACGGCCACCACCTGCGCCCCGCCGCCGACGCCCTGGAGCACCCGGCCGAGCAGCAGCACCGGCATGTCCCGCGCGAGACCCGCCACGACCAGGCCGACCAGGAACAGCGCCGGCCCGATCAGCAGCGACGGCCGCGGGCCGCGCAGGTCGCTCAGCCGCCCGGACAGCACCGTCGCGACCACGCTCGCGGCGAGGAAGGCGAGGAACGGCCAGGCGTACAGCTCGTTGCCGTCCAGCTCGGCGACCATGCGCGGCATGGCGGTGGAGACGCCCATGTTCTCGAACGCGAGGAGGGTGACGAGGAGGACTATGCCGATCGTCGGTCCCCGCCGTTCGGCTGTCCACAGGTTGCTCTTGCCGGCAGGCGTCTCCGTCGTCGTCACGGCTCAATGGTTCAACCTCCACCCCGGTCGAGGTCAAGGTGATATGACCTGGACGGGCGCGCTGCGGGCGGCCGTCCGGCCCCGGCACCCGACCGGCACCGGCACCCGATCGGCACCGGTGCCGGTCGGCACCGGTGCCGGTCGGCGGGGTCGAGGTGCGTGCGCCGGGCCGGCGGCGCGTGGTCGGCCGTGCGCCGCCGGGGTCGGGGACTCCCCTCGGGGGCGTCGACGCCGCGGGTCAGGCGTTGACGGCCGGCGCGGTGTGCCCGGTGGGCACGACCAGGTCGCCGTGCGCGACCCGCTCGGAGTCCCGCTGCACGATCGCCGCCAGCTCGCGGCGGTCCGCCGCGCGGCCCGGGGCGACCTCCTCCAGCACGTGCACCTCGACGACGAGCCGCCGGGCGCGCAGCACGCGCCGCACCGAGTCGACCAGCGAGTCCGAGCCGACGAACGCCGGGCGGGTGGAGGGCCTCCCCTGCTGGAGGTAGCGCAGCACGACGGGGCGCACGGGCACGCCCGCGTCCAGCGCGGCCTGGAACAGGGCCGGCCGGTAGCGCCCGGACGCCACGCCGCACCACGTGGTGCCCTCGGCGTGGATGCCGACGGCCGCGCCGCCGCGCAGCGCGCCGGCCAGCTCGGCCACCGTGCCCGGCAACAGCGACAGCCGCTCGCGGTCCAGGTACACGGTGCGGGCCGCGGTGATCAGGCGCCCCAGCACGGGCCAGTCGCGGATGTCCCGCTTGGCGACCAGGCGGATCGGCTGGGTCGCGTCGAGGGCCAGCTCGTCCAGCCACGACACGTGGTTGGACACCACGAGCACGCCGCGGCCGGGCGTCGCCTGGAACACCGGCCCGACGACCCGCAGCCGCACCCCGAACGCCCGCAGCAGCACCCGGAACCAGCCGCGCAGCACCGACTGCCGCGCACCGCCCCGCAGCACGGGCACCGCGCACACCACGAGGGCGCCGGACAGCAGCACCACGACCGCCGCGAACCCCCGGAGGAACGCCCGGAGCCCGCCCACGGTCGGCGTCGCGTGGTCGACGCACCCGTCACCGCAGGGCGACACCGGCATCCACGGGTGCGCGCTCACGCCGTCTCCCCGAGGAAGAAGCGCAGGTAGCGCTGGTCCACGCGGTCCATGCCGAGCAGCACGGGCAGGTCGGCCACGCCGAAGTCGGCGTCCAGCGCGGGCGCGCCGCACACCCACGCGCCCAACCGCAGGTAGCCCTTCAGCAGCGGCGGCAGCACGGCCTTGCCCGTGCGCGGCACCGCGTCCACGTCCCACGCGCGCAGCGGCACGACCCGGTGCTCCTCGGGCGCGAGGTGCCTGGTCCGCACCACGTCCCACACGCCCGCCGCGAACGCGCCGCCGTCGTGCAGCGGCACGGAGGCGCAGCCGATGAGCCACGAGTGCCCGGACAGCAGCATGTACCGGGCGATGCCGGCCCACACCAGCGACACGACGGCGCCGTTGCGGTGGTCGGGGTGCACGCAGGAGCGGCCCGTCTCCACCATCGACGGCCGCAGCGGCGCCAGCCGGGACAGGTCGAACTCGGTGTCGGAGTACAGCCGCCCGGCCTCGCGGGCCCGTTCGGGCGGCAGCATCCGGTAGGTGCCGACGATGTCCCCGGTCCGGTCGTCGCGCACCACCAGGTGGTCGCAGTGCTCGTCGAAGTCGTCGACGTCGTGGCCGGGCACGGGCGTGCGCAGGACGGCGCCCATCTCCTCGGCGAACACCAGGTGCCTCAGCCGCTGCGCGGCGGCGACCTCGGCGCCGTCGCGCGCGACCAGCAGGGAGTAGCGCGGCGCGTCGGAAGCGGCGTCACCGGTGCTGACAAGCAGTTGCGGCTGCGTCATGGCTCTGGTCTACCGACCGGTTGGCGACCGGGAGCAGGGCGTTCCGGTGACACGTCGGTGAGGGCTCGGTTAAGCCGGGGTGAGGCCGGCACGGGCGAGGGCCGCCCCGCGACGTGCGGGACGGCCCTCGGCCTGGTGGCGGGGGGTGTCAGCCCTTGCGCTTGCCCACCTCGTCGGTGAGCTGGGGCGCGACGGCGAACAGGTCGCCCACGACGCCGAAGTCGGCGATCTCGAAGATCGGCGCCTCCGGGTCCTTGTTGACCGCGACGATGGTCTTCGACGTCTGCATGCCCGCCCGGTGCTGGATGGCGCCGGAGATGCCCAGGGCGATGTAGAGCTGCGGCGACACCGTCTTGCCGGTCTGGCCGACCTGGAACTGGTGCGGGTAGTAGCCGGAGTCGACCGCGGCGCGGGACGCGCCCACGGCGGCGCCCAGGCTGTCGGCGAGCTTCTCGACGACGTCGAACTTCTCCGCGCTGCCCACGCCGCGACCGCCGGACACGACGACCGACGCCTCGGTCAGCTCCGGGCGGTCGCCGCCCGTGACCGGCTCGCGGCCGGTCACCCGGGTGACCTTGGCCGGGTCGGCCGCGGGGACCTCGACGGCCTGCTCGACCGCGTCGGCCGGGGACTCGGTCGCCTCGACGCCGCCGGGGCGGATCGCGATGACCGGGACGCCCTGCTTGACCTTCGACTTGACGACGTACGCGCCGCCGAAGACCGACTGGGTGGCCACGCCCTCGCCGTCGAGGTCGACGGCGTCGTAGAGCAGGCCGGAGCCGAGGCGCACGGCCAGCCGGCCCGCGACCTCCTTGCCCTCCAGCGTCGCCGACACCAGCACGGCGACCGGGGACGCGGTGCCCGCGATCGTCGCCAGGGCGTCGACCTTCGGCGTCACCAGGACGTCGAGGGCGTCGTCGGACTCGACGGCGTAGACCTTCGTCGCGCCGTAGCGGCCGAGCGACTCCCTCACCTTGCCCGCGGTGCCGGGCGATCCGACCACCACCGCGGCCGGCTCGCCGAGACCGCGCGCGGCGGATAGAAGCTCATGGGTGACCTTCTTGACCTCGCCGTCGACGTGGTCGACGAGGACCAGGACCTCAGACATGCGTTCCCTCGCCTTCAGATGAGCTTCTGGCCGACCAGGTACTCGGCGATCTTCGAACCGCCGTCACCCGAGTCCTCGACGCGCTGACCGGCGCTGCGCGGCGGCTTCGGGGCCGCCTCCAGCACCTTCGACCACGCGGCGCCCAGGCCGACCTCGCCGGCGTCCAGGCCGAGGTCCGCGACGGTGAGCGTGCTCACGGGCTTCTTCTTCGCCGCCATGATGCCCTTGAAGGACGGGTAGCGCGGCTCGTTGATCTTCTCGTTCACGGAGACCACGGCGGGCAGGCTCGCCTCCAGGTGCGCCACGCCCTCGTCGGTCTCGCGCTCGGCCTTGACCGTGCCGCCCTCGACGGTGAGCTTGCGGACCTGCGTCACCTGCGGGAGGCCCAGCAGCTCGGCCAGGATGGCGGGCACGGCGCCCGCGCGGCCGTCGGTGGCCTCGTTGCCGGCGATGACGAGGTCGAAGCCCTCGACCGTGCCGATGGCCTTGGCCAGCACCTTCGCGGTGGTGATCGCGTCGGAGCCGTGCAGCGCCTCGTCGGAGACGTGGATCGCCTTGTCGGCGCCCATGGACAGCGCCTTGCGGATCGCGTCGGTCGCACGGGCGGGACCCATCGAGACGACCGTCACCTCGCCGCCGTGCGCCTCCTGGAGCAGCAGCGCCTCTTCCACGGCGCGCTCGTTGATCTCGTCGAGCACGGCGTCCGCGGAGTCGCGGTCGAGGGTGTGGTCGGCGTCGGAGAGCTTGCGCTCTGACCAGGTGTCGGGCACCTGCTTGACCAGGACGACAATGTTCATGGGTCCTCTTCGACCTCCTGCGGACGGGCGGCGACGTGCCTGGGCGACGGTGGTGACCCCGGTCGCCGGTGTGTTCTTCGGTGACCCGTGACCCTGCCATGTCATCGCCGCGGTGGCATGGTGGTGTCGACCACCCCGATGTTACCCGTGAGTAGCAGGGGTGCAAACGACAGCAAGCACCCAGCACGCGTGACGATGCTCACTGGGCCGTTCCGCCGCCTCGCGCAAGCACCTGCGTAACACCGGTGTCACTGTCCGTGTCGTGACCTCACCGTGACAAACACTCCCCCTAATGGGCTACGTTCGCCCCATGTTCCGGCGAGTAGCGATAGTCACGGACTCCACCGCGTGCCTGCCGCCGCAGTTGACCGAGAAGCTCGGGATCACCGTCGCGCAGATCCAGGTGCGCATCGGCGACTGGGTCGAGGACGAGGTCCGCGTCCCGGTGCCCCGGCTGGTGGACGCCCTGCGCGGTCAGCTCGACGTGGGCACCGCGCCGCCCGACCCCGGCGCGTTCTTCTGGTCCTACGCCGACGCGGCGGCCTCCGGCGCGGAGGCGATCGTGTCGCTGCACGTGTCGACCGGGCTGTCGCGGACGGTGGAGGCCGCCCGGCAGGCCGCCGCCCAGGTCCAGGTGCCCGTGCACGTCGTGGACACGCAGACGTGCGGGATGAGCCTCGGGTACGCGGTGGTCGCCGCCGCCACGGTGGCCGTGGCGGGCGGCGGCGTCGACCGGGTCGTGTCGGCGGCCCGGCACACCGCGACCCGCAGCACCGAGCTGTTCTACGTGGACACGCTGGAGTTCCTCAGGCGCGGCGGGAAGATCGGCCGGGCGACGGCCGCGCTCGGCTCGGCGCTGTCGGTGAAGCCCCTGCTGACCATGTCCGAGGGGCGGATCACGCCGCTGGACAGGGTGCTCGGCGCGGAGCGCGCGGTGCGCCGGATGGTCGACATCGCGGTCGAGCGCGCGGGCGGCGGCGAGGTGGACATCGCGGTCGAGCACTTCGACGCGCCCGAGCGGGCCCGGTCGGTCATGCGGTCGCTGCGCGGGAAGCTGCCCCGCGTGCGGCGCTTCATGCTCACCGGGGTGAGTTCCGCGATCGGCGCGCACGTCGGCCCGGGAGCCCTCGGCGTGACCGTTTCGCCGGTTCAGGAACCACCGCCGGGGTTTGACCGTTGAGCTGACAGGGAAGCATTGGACTGTCAAGGAGGTAGACATGGCTTCGCTGTTCAGCAAGATCGCCGCGTTCGCCCGCAGTCCTCAGGGTCGTCGGGTCACGGAGCAGGTCAAGAACGCCGCGCGCGATCCGCGCAACCGCGCCAAGGCGCAGCAGGTGCTGCGCAAGTTCCGCGGCAACAAGCACTAGGCGGTTCAGCGGTCCGAGGTCTGCCGGCCCGACCGGCGTCGGGTCGCCTCGAACGCCCGCAGGTAGCGCTCGCGGAACTCGGTCGCGCTCGGCAGGTCCACCTGCTGCGGCGCGGACGGGTCCGCCTGCGCGGGCAGGTGCACGACGACGGTCGCCGGCGTCCCGGTCACGGGCAGCGCCGGCGTCGTCGCGTCCGGCGTCACCCCCTCCGCACGCTCGCCGGGCTCGGGCTCGGGCTCGACGGGCGGCACCGGGCGCAGCACCACCGGCTCCGCGTGCGGCTGCTCCGGGGCCACCGGTCCCAGCCGCACGGGGTCGAGGGCCACCAGCGCGGGGTCCGCGTCGCCGTGCCGCGCCGGTTCCGGCGGGTCGCGCACCAGGTGGATGCGGCGCACCGCCTCCGACGCGACCGGGCGCTCCGGCTCCGGGTCGGGCACGACCGACAGCCTGGGCTGCGCGGGCAGGGCCCGCGGGATGCCCAGCACCGGGTTGCGGTGGATGGGCCTGGTCGCGTAGTCCTCCGGCGGCCACGGCTGCTCCGCCACCCGCGCCTCCGGTTCGACGAGCGCGGTCCGCCGCACCGGCTCGTCCTCGGGCGCGGGCCCGCGTCTGAGCACCGCGACCGTCAGGGCGCACCCCGCGGCGAACGACACCGCGCACAACCCGAACACGAACGCCACCGCGCCTGCCATCACCGCATCCCTACCCCACGAGCACGTCGACTTGCGGTCCGCCGTCGGCGGGCGGACCCCACACCGGGTCGACCACGACCCCGGTGCTGATGGACTCGGCCGGGACACCGCGCCCGACCAGGAAATCCCGCACGAGCCCCGCCCGCCGGGCCGCGAGCAGGTCGCACCGGTGGGTCGGCGTCTCGCCGCTCCACGCGTGGGCGACGAGCCTGACGGCGGTGCCGGACAGCCCGCCCAGCAGGTTGCCCACGCCCTGCTGCACGGCCTCGCCGCGCCCGACGAGCTCGGTGCCGCCCGGCGCGAACGTGATGCCCTTGACCCCGTTGCCGCTGAACAGGCTGCTCACGTTCTGCCGCACCAGCTCCGGCGACGGCGGCACGGCGGCGGGTTCCCCCCGCACGGGCTCCTGGGTCGGCCGGACCGGCGCCTTCGTGGGGCGCGTGGCCACGGGCCCCGGCGGCGCGGACGAGGGCGCGGACGAGGAGGCCGGCGACAGCGCGTCGGTGATCCCCTCGCCGTGGACCCCGAACCCGAACGCGGTGACCGCGGCCGGCACGACGACCAGCCCCAGCGCGAACGGCAGGACCGGGACCCTGGAGCGCACGGGCATCAGGCGCCCACCCGCCGACCGGGGTCCCGGCCGGACGCGACCGGCTGCTGCGCCCCCGCCTGCTGGGCCCCCGCCTGCTGGGCACCCACCGGCTGGGCCCCCGCCTGCTGGGCGTTCACCTGCTGGGCCTTCGTTGACTGGGCGTTCACCTGGGCGTTCACCTGGGCCTTCACCTGCGCCGCGTCGGCCTCCTCGGCGCTGGTCTGCTCCGGGATCAGGCTGGGCACCCGGTCCGCCGCCGACTCCAGCGCCACCCGGGCCGCCGCGAGCTCGGCCATCACGGTGCGCCGCAGCTCGAACAGCTCGTCGACGCGCTCCTGGACGTCGGCGATCCGCCGGTGCGCCTCGCGCGCGGCCATCTTGACCAGGAACGCGGCCCGCGTGCGGGCCAGCTCCTCCTGCTCGGCGAAGTGCTGATCGGCCTCGTTGCGGCGCCGGGTCATGGTCAGCTCGAAGAAGTTCTGCGCCTTGGCGCGCCTGGCGTCGGACTCCGCCTCCAGCCGGTTGCACTGCTCGGCGGTCTCCCGCAGCAGCCGGTCCGCGTCCTCCTGGGCGCGCACGACGGCGGCGGCGCACTCGGCGTCGGCCTGCTCGGTGCGGGCCTTGAGGTGCGCCTCGACCTCGGCGCGGCGGCGCTCCAGGTCGACCTCGCGCTGGTCCAGCTCGGCGGCGCGCCGGTTCGCGGCCTCGCGCTGCGCGGTGGCGTGCGCGTCGGCGCGGGCGCGGGCCGCCTCGATCTGCGCCTCGACCTCGCGGACCCGCTCGGCCAGCTCCACCTCGGTGCGCTGCCGCAGGGCCGCCACGTCGCGCTCGGCGCGCAGCCGCAGCTCGTTCGACTCGTCCTCCGCCAGCAGCAGCATCCGGTGCAGGCGCTCGGTCGCGCCCGCCGTCGTGCCCGGCGACATCTCCATCCGCTCGACCCGCGCGCGGGTCTCGTCCAGGTCGCGCCTGGTCATCTCCAGCAGCTTGCGGAGGTCGGCGGCCTGGGCCAGGGCCTCGGCGCGGTCGACGCTGGTGTACTTGAGCTGCTCCTCCAGGTTCTCGATGTGCTCGATCACCTGCTTGCGGTGGAAACCCCGGTAGACCACGTCGAAACCCGCGTGCAGCGGAACAATCTCCGGATCTTTCGCACCCATGGTCGCCCCACTCGTTCGAAGATTGGTCGAGGGTACCGAGCACGCGGTACCCCAACCAGCACTTGACCACCACCAACTACCCCGCGCATCCCGGGGCGAAGCGGCGGGGAGCAGCCGTAACACTATCGTGGAAGATCGACACGACCCGGTCGCGGCTCACCCGATGGTGTCATTTCCGATGAATGGTCGAACACCTTCGGAATGAACAGCGAGACCCGACGCGGAGAATCGAGAACGGCCCGTTCACACGAATAGGCGGACCTCCGGTGACCGGGCGCTGGCTACCCGTGAGTAACGGGCAACTACGCTGGACGGGTGACCGTCGAGCCGCTGCCCCTCACCGGTGAGCGCACCGTGCCCGGTATCGCCGAGGAGAACTACTGGTTCAGGCGCCACGAGGCGGCCTACCTGGACCTCGCGCACCACTGCGCCGGCGCGGTGGTGCTGGAGGCCGGCTGCGGCGAGGGCTACGGGGCCGCGCTGGTCGCCGGGCGCGCCGCGCGGGTCGTGGCGCTGGACTACGACGCGACGACCGCCGCCCACGCCCACCGGGCGTACCCGGAGCTGGACGTCGTGCGCGGCAACCTCGCGTCGCTGCCGCTGCGGGGCGCGAGCGTCGACGTGGTGGCGAACCTCCAGGTGATCGAGCACCTGTGGGACCAGGAGGGCTTCCTCGCCGAGTGCGCGCGGGTGCTGCGGCCCGGCGGCAGGCTGCTCGTCACCACGCCGAACCGGATCACGTTCTCCCCCGGCCGCGACACGCCGCTGAACCCCTTCCACACCCGCGAGCTGGCCCCGTCGGAGCTGCGCGACCTGCTCGTCGGCGCGGGCCTGCGCGTCGAACTGCTGGCCGGGCTGCGGCACGGCCCCGCGCTGCGCGAGCTGGACGCCCGGTTCGGCGGGTCGGTCATCGACGCGCAGGTGGCGGTGGTCGTGGACGGCGGCGAGTGGCCCGCCGACCTGCTGGCGGCCGTGGCCTCGGTGCGCAGCGAGGACTTCGAGATCACCACCGACGACCTGGACGCCTCGCTCGACCTGGTGGCCGTGGCGGTGCGCCCGTGACGCCCACCGCGACGCCCCCTGCGACGCCCACCGCGGCGGGCTCCGGTGACGAGGGGACGTTCTGCCTCGTCCTGCACAGCCACCTGCCGTGGGTCGCGCACCACGGGGCGTGGCCGGTCGGCGAGGAGTGGCTGTACCAGGCGTGGGCGCACTCGTACCTGCCCGTGGTCGACCTGCTGGAGCGGTTCGCCGCCGAGGGCCGCGAGGACGTGCTGACGCTCGGCGTGACGCCGGTGCTGGCCGCGCAGCTCGACGACCCGTACTCGCTGCGCGGCCTGCACGACTGGCTGGGGAACTGGCAGCTGCGGGCGCACGGCGCGGCCCGCCGCCTGCCGGACCTCGCGACCTACGAGCACCGGGCGTCGGCGTGGGCGCTGGAGCGCTTCGAGTCGCGCTGGCGGCACGGCTTCTCGCCCGTGCTGCGGTCCCTGGTGGACTCGCGGGTCGTCGAACTGCTCGGCGGGCCGGCCGCGCACCCGTTCCAGCCGCTGCTGGACCCGCGGCTGCGGGCGTTCTCGCTGCGCACCGGCCTGGCGGACACCGCGCTGCGGGTCGGCTCCGCGCCCGAGGGGATCTGGGCGCCGGAGTGCGCCTACGCGCCGGGCATGGAGCACGACTACGCGCGGGCCGGCGTGCGGCGGTTCCTGGTGGACGGTCCGTCGCTGCGCGGCGACACCGCCGCGGGCCGCCCGGTCGGCACCTCCGACGTGGTCTGCTTCGGCCGGGACCTGGAGGTGTCCTACCGGGTGTGGTCGCCCAGGGTCGGCTACCCCGGCGACCCGGCGTACCGCGACTTCCACACCTACGACCACCCCAGCGGGCTCAAGCCGTCCCGGGTGACCGGCAAGGGCGTCGCGCCGGAGGACAAGCTGCCCTACGAGCCGGGCGCGGCGGCGCTCGCCGTGCGGCGGCACGCGGCGGACTTCGTGGACGTGGTCGTGGCGCGGCTGCGGGCGCTCAGGGAGCGGCACGGCAGGCCGTCGCTCGTGGTGGCCGCCTACGACACCGAGCTGTACGGGCACTGGTGGCACGAGGGGCCGCTGTGGCTGGAGGCCGTGCTGCGGCTGCTGCCCGAGGCGGGCGTGCGGGTCACGTCGCTGCGCGGCGCGGTGGAGGCGGGGCACGTGGGCGCGCCCGTCGAGGTGCCGCCGTCGTCGTGGGGCGCGGGCAAGGACTGGCACGTGTGGAACGGGCCGCAGGTCGCCGACCTGGTGGACCTCAACGCGTCCGTGCAGCGGGAGCTGCTGGAGCTGGACCTGTCCGGCCCCGCGCGGTCCCCGGTCGCCGACCAGGCGGTGCGCGAGGCGCTGCTGGCCCTGTCCAGCGACTGGGCGTTCATGGTCACCAAGGACTCGGCCGCCGACTACGCCCGCTACCGGGCCAAGGTGCACGCCGACCGGTTCGCCGAGCTGGCCGCGCTGCTGCGCGCGGGGGCGCCGGCCGCCGGGCGGGGGCTGTCCCGCGCCCGCGAGCTGCGCGCGGTCGACGGCCCGTTCGGGCACCTCGACGCACGGGGGCTCGCCCGGTGATCGGTCGAACCGCACCCGCCGGCGAATGCGAGGATGCCCCATGCGCGTGCTGATGTTGTCGTGGGAGTACCCGCCGGTCGTCGTGGGCGGGCTGGGCAGGCACGTGCACGCGCTGGCCACGTGCCTGGCGGCGCAGGGGCACGAGGTCGTCGTGCTGTGCCGGCAGCCCGCGGGCACGGACGCGGTGACGCACCCGACGTCCGACGAGGTGGTCGAGGGCGTGCGGCTGGTGCGCGTCGCGGAGGACCCGGCGCACCTGGTGTTCGAGCGCGACCTGGTGGCGTGGACGCTCGCCATGGGCCACGCCATGACCCGGGCCGGGCTGGCGCTGCTGCGCGGGTGGCGGCCGGACGTGGTGCACGCGCACGACTGGCTCGTGACGCACCCGGCCGTCGCGCTGGCCGAGGCGGCCGGGGTCCCGCTCGTGGCGACCGTGCACGCGACCGAGGCGGGCCGGCACAGCGGCTGGCTGTCGCAGGTGCTCAACCAGCAGGTGCACTCGATCGAGTGGTGGCTGGCGAACCGGGCGGACGCGCTGATCACCTGCTCGTCGGCGATGCGGACCGAGGTGGCGCACCTGTTCGAGGTGGAGCCGTCGCCGATCACCGTGCTGCACAACGGCATCGAGCCGCGCCGGTGGCGGGTGCGCGCGGCGGACGTGGCGGCGGCCCGCGCGGCCCACTCCCCGACCGGCGCGCCGCTGCTGCTGTTCTTCGGCCGCCTGGAGTGGGAGAAGGGCGTGCAGGACCTGCTCGCCGCCCTGCCGCGGGTCCGCCGCGCCCACCCCGGCACGCGCCTCGTCGTGGCCGGCACCGGCACGCACCGCGAGTGGCTCGCGGAGCAGGCCCGCAAGCACAAGGTGCGCCGCGCGGTCGACTTCGCCGGCCACCTGCCCGACCGCTCCCTGGCCGCCGTCCTGGCCGCCGCCGACGCGGTGGTCCTGCCGTCCCGCTACGAGCCGTTCGGCATCGTCGCCCTGGAGGCCGCCGCCGCGGGCGCGCCGCTGGTCGCCTCCACGGCGGGCGGCCTGGGCGAGGTCGTCCTCGACGGCCGCACGGGTCTGTCGTTCCCGCCGGGCGACGTGGAGGCGCTGACCGCCGCCGTGCGCGCCGTGCTGGACGACCGCCCCTCCGCCGCGCGCCGGGCGAAGGCCGCCAAGGCCCGCCTGGCGACCGACTTCGACTGGCGCCGCATCGCCGCCGGCACCGCCGAGGTCTACCGCGCGGCGACCGTGCGCGGCCGCGACCCCCTGGGCAGGCCGAAGATCGCGACCGGCAACGCGTTCCTCTGACCCGCGCGCCGGGGGTCAGCCGCGCGGTGGACCGGACGCGACCTGGTCCTCGTCGTACCGCCGCCGGGCCTCCAGCACGTCGGGGACGTGGTCGCCGACCCAGTCCAGCACGACGCCCAGCCGAGCGGTGAACCGGCGACCCAGCGGGGTGAGGGCGTAGGTCACCCGCGGCGGGGTCGCCGGTTCCACCTCGCGCGTCACCAGGCCGTCGCGGACCAGGTCGCGCAGGTTCTGCGAGAGCACCTTCTCGCTGATCCCGCCGGCCAGGTCGCGCAGCCGGTGGAAGCGCCGGGGGCCGGGGAACAACGCGGTCAGCAGCACGATCCCCCACCGGCTGGTGGCGTGGCGGAACAGCACCTGCCCCGGGCAGTCGGGGTGAAACCCGTCACCCGGCGCCCACGCGGGGTCCTGCTCTTCCCGGACTCCTACCGCCACGCCCGGAGCTTACCCGCGGGTGCGCCCTTACCCGGCGGGTCGTCGCGCGCCTACGGTCGCGGCCGACGACGAGGAGGGGTTCCGTTGGTGCGAGGCGAGGTCCTGGTGACGGGCGCGACGGGGAACGTGGGCGCGCAGGTGGTCCGCGGGCTGCTCGCGGCGGGCGAGGTGCCGCGGGCGCTGAGCCGGCGGGCGGACGCCGGGCTGCCGGACGGCGTCGAGGTCGTGCGGGGGCACCACTTCGACCCGGCGACCCTGGAGGCGGCGCTGGTCGGCGTCGACCGGGTGTTCCTGGTGTGGCCCGCGTTCACGGCGGACGCGGCCGACGCGGTGGCCGGGGTGATCGGCGCGCGACGGGTGGTCCTGCTGTCCTCCGGGGCGGTGGTGGACGGCGTCGAGGAGCAGCCGCACCCGATCGGGCGGTTCCACGCCGAGGTCGAGCGGGCGGTCGCGCGGGCCGGGGCGGGGTGGACGTTCCTGCGCCCGCACGGCTTCGCCGCCAACACCCGCGCCTGGGCGCCGGACGTCCGCGCCGGTGACGTGGTGCGGGGCGCGTACGGGCGGTCGGCGGCGACGGCGATCCACGAGGCCGACGTCGCGGCGGTGGCGGTGCGGGCGTTGACGGAGGACGGGCACGCCGGGGCACGCTACGAGCTGACCGGACCGGAGGTGCTGACCAAGGTCGAGCAGGTGCGCGTCATCGGCGAGGTCGTCGGCCGGCCGCTGCGCTGGGAGGAGCTGTCCCGCGAGGAGGAGCGGGCGCGGTCGCTGTCCTGGCTGCCGGGGTCGGTGGTGGACGCGGTGCTCGACGGCCAGGCCGCGATGGTCCACCGGCCGCTGCCCCCGACGAGGACGGTCGAGGAGGTGACCGGCACGCCCGCGCGCCCGTTCCGCGAGTGGGTGGCCGACCACGTGGACGACTTCCGCTGAACCCGCCCCGGCCGGCTGGTCCCGGGGCCGCCCCGGTGGCCCGGGGTCAGCCCTGCCCGGCGTCGGCGGAGCCGTTGCGCGACCGCTCCAGCGCCTCCCGCGCCTTGCGCGCCATGTCCGCCACCGCCGCCCGCCGCACGGCGTCCGCCTCGTAGTCCGCCCGCCGGTCCTTCACGACGCGCGCCGGGATGCCGACGGCGATCTTGTAGTCCGGCACGTCGCCCCGCACGACGGCGTGCGCGCCCAGCACGCAGCCCCGCCCGATCCGCGTGCCGCGGGTGACGGTGACCTTCGTGCCGAGCCAGCAGTCCGGGCCGATGCGCACCGGGGACTTCACGATGCCCTGGTCCTTGATCGGCAGGTTCACGTCGGCCGTCACGTGGTCGAAGTCGCAGATGTAGACCCAGTCGGCGACCAGCGTGGCCGCGCCGATCTCCACGTCCAGGTAGCAGTTGACGGTGTTGTCCTTGCCGAACACCGCCTTGTCGCCGATGCGCAGCGAGCCCTCGTGGCAGCGGATGGCGTTGCCGTCGCCGATGTGCACCCACCGGCCGATCTCCAGCCGGCCGTAGCCGGGGCGGCAGTGCAGCTCGACGCCCTTGCCGAGGAACACCATGCCGCGCAGCACCACGTGCGGGTTCGCGATCCGGAACCGCAGCAGCCGCCAGTACCGGACCAGGTACCAGGGCGTCCAGGCCCGGTGCCGCAGCACCCAGCGCAGCGACGCGAGGGTGAGGAACCGGGCCTGCTGCGGGTCGCGGTGCGACCGGCGCCACCTCGTCCACACGGGAGCGCCCCACATGCTCGTCACGCGGGCACTCTAAGCCGGCGCCCGACCGCCGACCCCGGCACACGGGTCGCGCGGCGGCGGCGTGGCAGGATCGGAGCACGTGACGACACCTCTCATCATCGACACCGACCCGGGCGTGGACGACGCCTTCGCCCTGGCCCTCGCGGTCGCCAGCCCGGAGGTGGAGCTGCTCGGCGTGACCACGGTGTTCGGCAACGTCGCCCTGCCCGACACCACGGAGAACGCCCTGCGCCTGCGCGCCCTCCTGGGCCGCGAGGACGTGCCGGTCGCGGTGGGCGCGTCCCGCCCGCTCGTGCACCCGCAGCCCCGGCTGTCCAGCGCGCACGGCTCGGACGGCCTGTCCGGCTTCCGCCACACCCTGCCCGAGCCGACCGCGCCGGTGGACGGGCGCGACGCCGTCACGCTGCTGCGCGAGCTGCTGGAGGCCGCCGACCGGCCGGTCACGGTCGTGCCGGTCGGCCCGCTGACGAACATCGCCCTGCTGCTGGCCGCGCACCCGCACGTGAAGCCGAAGATCGCCCGCCTGGTGATCATGGGCGGCGGCCTGGAGGGCGGCAACGCCACCGCCTCCGCCGAGTTCAACCTGTGGTGCGACCCGGAGGCGGCGCGGCGCGTGCTGGCCGACGAGGACGTGCCCACGACCCTGGTCACGATGGACCTGACCAGCCGGTGCGCGGTGAGCAGCGGGTGGTTGGGCGACCTGGCGAAGACCTCGCGCCGGGCCGCGAAGCTGGTCGGCCTGACCCCCGACTACCTGGCCACCTACCGCCGCTTCCTCGGCATCGACGGCATGGCGGTGCACGACGCCGTCGCGGTCGCGGAGGCGGTCAGCCCGGGTCTGCTCACCACCGCCGCCTACCCGGTGGACGTCGAGTGCGCGTTCGGCCCGAGCCGGGGCGCGGTCGTCGCGGACCGCCGCCTGGACGCGCCCGCCGGTCGGCGCGTGGACGTCACGACGGGCGCGGACCTACCGGCCGTGCGCGACTTCCTGTTCGAGCGGCTGGGTGCGCTCGGCGACGGCGAGTAGGCACACCGGCTGCCGGCCGATCCTGGTCAGCACGACGGTCCGCTCGACCGACCCGCTGAGCTTCAACCGGCGGCGCAGCGCGTTCGGGTCCACGTCGAGGCCGCGGACCAGGATCTCCAGCCGGCCGACGTCGTGCGCGCGCAGGAGCGCCTTCAGGGACTTCTCGTTGTAGTGGCCGTGCTCCAGGACGCGGAACGCGCGCACGCCCGGCGGCGGGGTCGGGCCGGTCAGGTAGGCGATGCGCTCGTCGAGCTGGGCGAGGCCGTGGCGGGCGGCGTAGTGGCGCACCAGGCCGGCCCGCACCACGGCGCCGTCCGGGTCGACCAGCCACTCGGCGGGCGGGGTGACGGGGCAGTCGTCTGGGTCGGCGGAGGTGATCGTCCACCCGGCGCCCGAGGAGGACAGCACGGACGCCCGCCGCGCCACGCCCGGCGTGGCCAGGCCCCGGGTCCACAGGCACGCCTCGCGCACCGCGCCGTCCAGCGAGACCAGCTCGACCTCGTCGGCCCACGGCGCGACCGCGAAGTCCACGCCGGGCGAGCACTTCACGGCCAGGTCGCGGCCCGCGAAGGCGTCGGCGAGCCCGTCCAGGGGCGGCAGGAAGTCGGCCGGTCGCCACGTGCGGCGGCCCGCCGGGTCGCGCCGCGCCGGGTCGGCCAGCACGGGCACCCGGCGCGACACCGGGCGCAGGGCGTCGGCGCGCACCACGACCGCGCCGGGCACGTTGTGCCGGGCCATGGCCAGCCGCACCGGGTCGAGGTCGGAGCCGAACGACCCGGGCGGCAGCGCGGCGAGGTCCGCGCCGACCGAGCACGTCACGTCGTGCGCCGGACCGGTGAAGCGGCGCGCCCGGTGCACGGCGACCGGGTGCGCGGTGGCCTGCTGGAGCGCGTCGGCGGTGAACAGGCCGTCCTCCGCGAACGGCACCCGCCCGACGGCCTTGCGGCGCAGCAGCAGCGTGTCGAGCACGGCCGCGAAGCGGTCCGGGGAGACCGCGCGCGCGGCGGCCACGTCGGCCAGCCGCGACGCGTCGGTCAGCGGCAGGCCGGACAGCGCCGACAACGCGGCGCGACCGGCGTCGGAACGCAGGTGCGCCACGTCGTCGAGGCTGAACGAGTACCCCACTAGACCGGCTTGCGGCCCGTCACGGAGACGTTGTAGAAGACCTCGCGCGGCAGGACCTTCGACAGCACGTTCTCGTCCACCCAGGACAGGCGCTGCCACGTGCGGTAGGCGAACATCGCCCAGCCGAAGCCGAGCTTCTCGCGCGGCACGGCGGCCTCGAACGTGCGCACCGGCCACCCGAACAGCGCGGCCGACAGCTCCTCGGTCACCGCGCGCACGTCCACCGCGCCCGCGCCCCGCGCGGTCCGCTCCAGGTCGCCCGGGTCGAACGTGTGCAGGTCCACGACGGCCTCCAGCGCGGCGGCGCGGGACGACTCGTCCAGCTCCTCCTGGGGCCGGCGCCAGTCGTTCAGGGGGCCCAGCTTCGTCACGGTGGTGGTCAGCCACCAGGTGAGCTGCCCCAGCTTGCGGGCGTAGAAGTTGCCCACGTTCGTGGGGTCCCCCGCGAACACGAACGTGCCGCCGGGCTTGAGCACCCGCAGCACCTCGCGCATGGCGGCGGGGATGTCCGGGATGTGGTGCAGCACCGCGTGCCCGACGACCAGGTCGAACGTGTCGTCGTCGTACGGGATGCGCTCGGCGTCGGCGACCCGGCCGTCCACGTCCAGCCCGAGGCCCTCGGCGTTGCGCAGGGCGACCTGCACCATGCCGGGCGACAGGTCGGTCACGGACCCCTTCTTGATCACACCGCCCTGCATGAGGTTCAGCAGGAAGAAGCCGGTGCCGCAGCCCAGCTCCAGGGCGTGCTCGTACGGGCCGGTCCCGCCCGCGACCGCCCGGAAGCGGTCGGTGGCGTAGGTGATGCAGCGCTCGTCGTAGGAGATCGACCACTTCTCGTCGTACGTGCCGGCTTCCCAGTCGTGGTAGAGCACGTTCGCGAGCTTGGGGTCCTGGTAGGCGGCCCGCACCTCCTCCGCGGTGGCGTGCGGGTGGGGCGCGGGGTCGACGGGACCCTCGGGATCAACGGCCACTGAACTTCGCCTTCCCCGGGCCGTTCTCGATGAACGACGCCATGCCGGTCTTCTGGTCCTCGGTCGCGAACATGGCCGCGAACAGCTGGCTCTCCAGCTTCAGGCCGCTGCCGAGGTCGGTGTCCAGGCCGCCGTCGATCGCGGCCTTGGCGGCGGCGTAGGCGCGCACCGGCCCGTTCACGAACTGCCCGGCCCACCGCTTGGCCGCCTCGTAGACGTCGTCGGGCGCGACGACCTCGTCCACCATGCCGATGCGCAGCGCCTCCTCGGCACCCACGAACCGGCCGGTGTAGACGAGGTCCTTGGCCTTCGACGGGCCGATCAGCCGCGGCAGGCGCTGCGTGCCGCCCATGCCGGGGATGACGCCGAGCAGGATCTCCGGCTGGCCGACCTTGGCGTTGTCGCCCGCGACGCGCCGGTCCGCGCACAGCGCCAGCTCGAAGCCGCCGCCCAGCGCGTAGCCGGTGATGGCCGCGACGGTCGGCTTGGGGATCTCCTCGACGGCCCGCAGCGCCGAGGAGAACGCGCCCGCGCGGGCGGCCATCTCGGCGTAGGACAGCCCGGCCATCTCCTTGATGTCCGCGCCGGCCGCGAACACCTTCGGACCGCCGTAGACGATCACCGAGAACACGTCGGCGCGGTCGGTCGCCTCCAGCGCGGCGGACCGGATCTCCTCCTGGACCTGCCTGTTGAGCGCGTTCATCGGCGGGCGGTCCAGCCGGATGGTGCCGATCCCGCCCTCGACTTCGAGCTTCACGAACTCAGCCACGCAGTCCTCCTCGACCGTGCGTCGGTAGCCGCCTCGCAGGTTACTACTGGGTAGCCCGAACGGCCGTCGAGCCTCACGCCCGCTTGCGGCGGGCGAAGTAGCGGTCGCCCGCGCGCTGGAGCTCCAGCGGCTGGTCGAACGTCTTGGTCAGGTTCTCCTCGGTCAGCACGTCGTCCAGCAGGCCCTGCGCCACCACGCCGCCCTCGCGCAGCAGCAGCACGTGCGTGAAGCCCGGCGGGATCTCCTCCACGTGGTGCGTGACCAGCACCATCGCCGGCGCGTCCGGGTCGAGCGCCAGCTCCGAGAGCCGCGCCACGAGGTCCTCGCGCCCGCCCAGGTCCAGCCCCGCGGCCGGCTCGTCGAGCAGCAGCAGCTCGGGGTCGGTCATCAGCGCACGGGCGATCAGGGTGCGCTTGCGCTCGCCCTCCGACAGGGTGCCGAACGTGCGGTCGGCCAGGTGCTCGATGCCCAGCGCGCCGAGCAGCTCCTTCGCGCGGCCCGTGTCGAGCTTGTCGTACTCCTCGCGCCACCGGCCCAGCACCGCGTACCCGGCGCTGACCACCAGGTCGACGACCTTCTCCTCGTTCGGGACGCGGTTCGCCAGGGCCGCCGAGCACAGGCCGATGCGCGGGCGCAGCTCGAACACGTCGGTCTTGCCGATCCGCTCGCCGAGCAGGTGCAGCTTGCCCTTGGTCGGGTGCAGCTCGGCGGCGGCCAGGCGCAGTAGCGTCGTCTTGCCCGCGCCGTTGGGGCCGAGCACGACCCACCGCTCGTCGAGCTCCACGCCCCAGTCCACGTCGCCGACCAGCGTGGTCTTGCCACGTCGAACCGAAACACCCTGCATGTGGATGACCAGATCTTCGTTTTCCACGCTCGTCCTCGCCCCGATCGACACCAACCCCGGGCCATTGTTCTGCAAAGCCCCCGGCGGGCGGTGCGGTGGGTGCGGGTTCGTGTGACGTTCCGGTCGCGTGGCGCGCTCATCCCCAAACAGTCGGTGGCTACTGGAAGGATCGCGGTATGCCAGCCGACTCGATCCTGCTTGCCGGCCGACCGTTCCCCCTCGGGGCCCACCCCGAGGCCGGAGGTGTGCGCTTCGCGGTCTCCGCCCCGCCCGCGGACGCGGTCGAGGTGTGCCTGATCAGCGAAGACGGCACCGAGGAGCGCGTGGAGCTGACCGAGCGCACGTTCGGCGTGTGGCACGGCCTGATCTCCGGCGTCACCCCCGGGCAGCGCTACGGCTACCGCGTGCACGGCCCGTACGACCCGTCGCGCGGCCTGCGCGCCAACCCGGCGAAGATCCTCGTGGACCCGTATGCGACGAGGATCACGGGCGCGCTGACCGACCTCGACGCCGCCCTCGGCTACGTGGGCGACCCGATGCTCGGCGGGCCGTCGCCGGTCGACTCGCTGGGCAGCGTGCCGCTGTCCGTGGTGACCTCGCCGGGCGGGCCGGACACGGGCGTGAAGCCCGAGGTGCCGTTCGAGGAGGCGGTGGTCTACGAGCTGCACGTCAAGGGCTTCACCCAGCGGCACCCCGGCGTGCCCCAGCACCTGCGCGGCACCTACCTGGGCCTGGCCCACCCGTCCGTCGTCGAGCACCTGACGCGGCTGGGCGTGACGACGGTCGAGCTGCTGCCCGTGCAGGCGTTCCTGGACGAGCCGTCCCTGGTCAAGGCCGGTCGGCACAACTACTGGGGCTACTCGCCGCTGGCGTGGTTCGCCCCGCACCCCGGCTACGCCAGCGAGCCCGGCCGCGAGGTCGAGGAGTTCCGCACGATGGTGTCCGCGCTGCACTCGGCGGGCATCGAGGTGCTGATCGACGTCGTCTACAACCACACCTGCGAGGGCGGCCCGGAGGGGCCCACGCTGTCCTACCGGGGTTTCGACGCGCCCGGCTACTACCTGCACATCGACGGCGGCGGCACGCTCGACATCACCGGCTGCGGCAACACCACCGAGGCCGGGTCGCCGCAGTTCGTGCGCCTGGTGACCGACTCGCTGCGGTACTGGACGACCGAGCTGGGCGTGGACGGGTTCCGGTTCGACCTGGCGTCCACGCTGGGCCGGCCGGGCGGGCGCGGTTTCGACCGGGCGTCGGCGATGCTCACCGCCATCACCTCCGACCCGGTGCTGTCGCGGTGCAAGCTGATCGCCGAGCCGTGGGACGCGACCGGCGACGGCTACCGGGTGGGCGACTTCGGCGTGCAGTGGGCCGAGTGGAACGGCCGCTACCGCGACACCGTGCGCGACTACTGGCGCGGCATGACGAGCGTGCGCGACCTGGCCTACCGACTGTCCGGGTCGTCCGACCTGTACGCCGACGACCTGCGCCGACCGTGGCAGTCGATCAACTTCGTGACCGCGCACGACGGGTTCACGCTGCGCGACCTCGTGTCGTACAACGACAAGCACAACGAGGCCAACGGCGAGGACAACCGCGACGGCACCAACGACAACCGGTCGTGGAACTGCGGCGTCGAGGGCGAGACGGACGACGCCGAGGTGCTGGCGCTGCGCGCCCGGCAGGCCCGGAACCTGTTCGCCACGCTGCTGCTGTCCACCGGCACCCCGATGCTGACCGCCGGTGACGAGCTGTGGCGCACCCAGCTCGGCAACAACAACGCCTACTGCCTGGACGACGAGACGGCGTGGGTGGACTGGGAGCTGTCGACCGAGGCCGAGTCGATGCTGGCGTTCGCCCGCCGGGTCATCGCGCTGCGCGCGAACAGCCCGGCGCTGCGGCAGCCCGCGTTCTTCGACGGCCGCACCACGCCGTCCGGCGCGCCGGACCTGGTGTGGTTCCGGCCGGACGGGGAGGAGATGGCCGAGACGGACTGGTTCGACGACGGCCGCCGCTTCCTCGGCATGTGGATCGACGGCTCCACCTCCCTGTCCCGCTCGCGCGACGGCGAACTGGTGTCCGACGACTCGTGGCTGCTCCTGCTGCACGCCGGCGCCGAGCCGCTGGAGGTCACCCTCCCGGGCCCGGAGTACGGGGGCCGCTACGAACCGGTGGTCGACTCGACGACGGCGGACGGCTCGCCCGCCACACCGGGCAGCTTCGCGGCGGGCGACCCGGTGGTGCTGGGCAGCCGGTCCCTGCTGCTGCTCCGCGTGCCCGGCTGACCGCCGCCCGTCGACGGTTGCCCGGGCCGGGCCGACGGTTGCCCGGGCCGGGCCGACGGTTGCCCGGGCCGGGCCGGCGGCCGCCCAGCGTGACGACCGCCGGCCCGACCCGCGCACCCCTCCGCCGGTCCGGCCGGGTGCGCGCTGGGCGCTGGGCGCTCCCGCAGGCTCGTCGGGGACACGCGGGGAGGGCTCGCGGGGGCGCGCCCACATCACCCGGAATGCTCGGCCACCGAGTCAATCCTGGCTGTTGAGAGCACTTGAGCGGGGTACCCGGGATCGTGACAGGATGCCGACGTGGCCCGCCCGTTGCTCACCTGGCGCGACCGCACGATCGACCTCCTCCTGGTGGCGTCGTGCGGCTGTAGCCGGACGCGACGCGGCCGGTAGAACACGCTGGGCACACCGGAAGCCGCGTCGCGTCTTGATCGCTACCCACACGCACCGTAGCCATCAGGAGCGACCAGTGACCTCGACGATCCCCCGTGCCGACCTGCACCCGAAGTTGGACGTGCGGCTGCTGCGCGACATCATCCACCCCGACCGCGACCTGTGGACGCCGCGCGAGCTGCGCGAGCTGACCTCCACCGTGGCCTCCGAGCTGACCACCCCGCTGCTGGAGATCCTCCGGTACGACCCGGGGCGGCGCTGGTGGGCGCGCCTCGGGCTGACCGAGGGTGTGGAGCTGTGGCTGCTGAGCTGGCTGCCCGGCCAGGGCACCGAGCCGCACGACCACGGCGGCGCGGCGGGCTCGTTCACCGTGCTGACCGGCGAGCTGGCCGAGGACTACCGCTACCCGGGCGGGCCGGTCCGCAGCGCGGCGCGCCCCGTCGGCAGCGCCCTCGGGTTCGGCGCCGGTCGCGCCCACCAGATGGTGAACCGGGGCACGGCCGGCGCGGCGAGCGTGCACGCCTACTCGCCGCCGCTGGTGCCGACGCGGGAGTACCCGAGCCTGCTCGACATCCCGGACGAGATCCAACCCCTGCCCGCGCTGCGGCTGCCGCTGGAGCGGCTGCGCGAGCTGGCCGACCAGGAGGGCCCGTGAGCGTCGAGCTGTACTTGGAGGAGGCGCGGCGGTCGCTGACCCGCGTCGAGCCGCACGAGCTGGCCGGGCTCACCGACGCGCTGGTCGTCGACATCCGGCCGCAGCACAACCGCGCCGCCGAGGGCGAGGTGCCGGGCTCGGTGCCGGTGGAGCGGATCGTGCTGGAGTGGCGCCTGGACCCGAACGGCGAGTGGCGCATCCCCGGCTTCACCGCCGAGACCACCGTGGTCGTCCTCTGCAACGAGGGCTACTCCTCCAGCCTCGCCGCGCGCGACCTCCAGCGCATCGGCCTCCCCAACGCGACGGACCTGGTGGGCGGCTTCCGCGCCTACGCCGCGACCGGCCTCCCCGTCCGCCCCGGCCCCACCCCCGCCATCACCTGACCCGACCGCATGACCCGAGGGTCGCGACCGCATGACTCG